>NZ_JBEYIW010000018.1:0-85170 GCF_040636045.1 Rhodococcus sp. NPDC006774
CCATTCCGAACCCGGAAGCTAAGCCCTCCAGCGCCGATGGTACTGCACTCGACAGGGTGTGGGAGAGTAGGACACCGCCGAACACAATTTGCCAGGACACCCTCAGACCACTGGTCTGGGGGTGTTCTGCATTTCGAAACCACCCACACACCCACACCGACACACGCGCGCGCATCCGCCATCCGCGCGCACACTCGCACCCCGACCAGCCCCTATTTCCCGCGCACCCGACACACGCACGCGCATGTGCGATGAGCGGGGGCTGCCTGAACTCGGGTGCCGGCAGGCCACGCGACTGCGAACCGCGAATACGAGGACAAACGCGCGCGCATTCGCCATCCGCGCGCACAATCGCATCCCAACCTGTACCTATTCCGCGCGCACCTGGCAGACGCGCGCGCATTCGCGACGAGCGGGGGCTGCCTGAACCCGGATGCCGGCAGACGACACGACTGCGGCCCCCCGAGTTGCCCGGCACCCCGACTGCCGCCCCCGAGCCCCCGGGCAAACGCGCGCGCATTCGCCATCCGCGCGCAGAGTCGCATCCCGACCTGTACCTATTCCCCGCGCACCTGACAAACGCGCGCGCATTTGCGGACACGAGGGACACAGGCCGGGCGTTGCCGTCACATCGACGGACCCTGGAGCTGCCGGCACCCCGACTGCCGCTCCAAGCCTCCCGAGCTGCCCGGCACCAATGCCGCCCCTCGGCAAACGCGCGCGCATTCGCGGACGTGAAGGCCAGAACCCGGGCAGGGCATGCGAGTCGACTGCTGAATGCGTACGCGTCGGCAAATGCGCGCGCGCATTCGCGGACTCAAAGTTTCGACTACGACTCAGGCGACGGTAGATATCAGTATCACCGCGCGGCTCACACTGTGCCGGCTCGGTGCGATGTCATCGTCTCCGCATCACGTCGTTCGAGATGCGATGTGGTCGCGAAATGTACTTTGCGACAAATTGATTGGTGGGTGACAGCTGTCGCGTCGTGCTCGCTGAATTAAATCGGTGGAGTTCGTCGCCGCGCCCGTGCATGATCGTGGCACAGGCACATCGCAGAGACCGTGGAGGTGGACAATGGCAGCAGGAACGAATCACGTGGGCCGTCGAGTCGTCTACTCGCGGATTGCCATGCTTGCCGATCATGCTCTCTGAGTGAGCCTTCGGCCGAATCGGTCGGTTCCGGCCGGCGATATGCAGCTGTCGATCCAATACTTCGCCGCACAGCAATGCTCTGTGTTCGGCGTCCATTCTTGTTGTAGGAGAACAGATGTACCAGTACGAACAGATCCTGAACGAACACCGACAACGCGTCGCGCGTGGCGCGCAGAACTACGAACGGCGTCGGGTCGCAGCGGAGAGAGCTGCCGAAACAACTGTCGCAGAATCGGATTCAAGTGAGAGTGATCCGACGGAGACAACAGCCCAGAACGATTGCGAATCGGAATCCGAGATCGAGTTTGCGGTGATGTCGTCCCGGCGCTGACAGTCAGGGCTCCATCAGATGTGAGTAGCGATCGCCCGCGGCGGCAATGAAGTCGCGAACGAACCAGCACGTAGGGACAACGCGCAGTCCCTGCGTGCTGGTGTCGTCGAGGGCGTATTCGGTGAGGGCAGCGGCAAGCCCTCGGCCGCGAAACTGCGGGAGCGTCACGGTGTGATGAAACGTTCGTGCGCCGTCCGATTCGATGTACTCCGAGTAGCCTGCCAGCTCGGAGTCGACATGGATCTCGAACCGTCGGTCGGCACTGTCGTGGGTGATCTTGACCGCCATGGTGGTACCTCCTGGCCGAGTTCGTTGTCACCACGGTAACCGGACCTCGTCCTGTGGGGTGTTCTGCGGTTACTCGAGCAGGCATCGACGCAGTAGGGTGAGGGAAACCGAGTCGTGCGAGCGCCACCCGTCGCAACACCGCTCTTCAGAAGTACGGGGCGCTCTCGAGGCTGAAGGTGGCAATCCGTGGAAGACACATCCGACCGGGGAATCAAGGCATTCATCCGAACCGTCGCTCAGCGCGGTGGACGTGCGGAACGGCTGACGACGTCGCGTCGCAATCCCGTGCAGGTCTGGTCGATGGACGGCACCTCGTCGTGCATCGTTCGCGTGCGATCGAAGGTGACCGGAGATTGGAAGGCCCGCAGGCAGGACGAATCGCTCGAGAGTGACGACACCGGTTCCTCGTATTGGGTGTTCGTCGATCTGGCGAACGACGAGCCGCGCTTCTACATGGTCTCGTCCGAAGAGATGGCCACCGACATACGAGGAGAAGTCGACTTGTGGGTCCAGGATTCGCCACTGCGTACCAGGACCGGACATCACGCGATAGCGGTGGACCGAGTGCTGCACGGCAGCGAGCGTTGGGACCTGCTGGGTCTGAGTTCGACGTTGGACACATCGGTCGATCTCGGCCCCGAACAGACGTGGGTTCGTACTCCACGGGTGAAGGCACCTCGAAAGTCGTCCAAGGCGGCCGTGGAGGAAGAAGTGATCGACAACCGGGTACGGGTGGTCGCCGATTGCGAAGGCTATCGGCTGAGTGGTCGCTACGATCCCGAGACAAAGCGACTCGAGATCACCGCTGGGCCGATGGAGGGCCGTCGATTCGACAATCCCTCCGTCGCTGCCAGTGCGGTGGCCACGCATATCAGTGGGGATGTCGAGGAGCGCGACGGTTGGCAGTTCTGGCAACTGGACACTCCGGATCGTGCTCCGCTGGGATCTTTTCAGTAGAGAACTACAGCTCCCGACCCCTTTGTTGTGACTCCTCACCAAATCGGCTTTTCCGGTAAAAACGGGACAAAGGTCCGATTAATCTTGCGCTGGTAGGACGAGCTCCCTGTTTTAGCCTCTGGGTCGAATCGATGTTCGAGAGTTCGTCCGTGCATCGAAATTCGGGTATCAGCGAGCTCAACGGTCGACAGTGCGAGGGGTGCTGTCGACCGTGGGGAGAGGTCTTCACCATGGAACATTCCTTCCGGACGGGCTCCGCCCACGCGTCCCGCTTCCTGTTCCTCATCGCCCAGTTCGTCGATCGTAGAATCCCGGCCGAGTTCTTCTCGGCTCAGTTCCGCGAGCTGCAGAACACCCAATCCACGTATCTCGATGCCGACGTCTCTTCTGTCATCGGAATGTTGTCGGTCGACGTCGGCGCGTACCTGGGTGATGTCGATATCCGAGGGGTGGACTACATCGACTCCGAACAACTCTGGCTGGCTGCCGGGCAGGCGTTCCGAGATCTCATGACCGTCCAGTCCGAGCACTTCGAACGCGAGGCCGGGTGACGGGCAAAGCGCACATCACCGGAATCGATCACGGTGTCGCAGAAGGTCTTCGAGCCGAAATCGTCTGTGAGTGCCGCGCATTTCGATCGGTAGATCGCCCGCATCGGCCAACCGTCTGACATAGGTGTCGGATACCCCGAGCACCTCGGCAGCCTGCGAGGTGGTCAGCAACTCGTCCACGGTGCCGATGGCCACCGCCCGCCCGGTCGCGAGCTGGGTGAGAAGTTCCAACACCGCGCCGCGTGCCGCGTCGTCGATCCGAACCTCCGAACCGCCGATACTGATGTCGAGGTCTGCTCCGGTCCGCTCGTGAACGACCGCCGCCAGCGAGGTGGCCGATCGCGACTCGAGGGCAGGCATGACGAATCGGAAGTCCATTCTTCCAGGATAGGGGCGGGCAACGGCCTCGGTGCGCATAGGCTCGAAGCACCCAGCATGTGAGGAGTGTTCAGTGCCGCAGTTGTTGCACCTCGATTCGTCCGCCGACCCGGTCGGCTCGATCAGCCGCCGGGTGACGGCCCGCTTCTCGGACGCCTGGCACGGCATCGGCACCGACCACTCGGTGATCCCTCGAGACCTGCATTCGAGTCCGCTGCCGCACCTACCCACGTCTGCGCTGCACTGGGCACCTCATCTGCGAACCGCCGACGAAACCGTCGATCCATCCGCCGAGGCGTTGCAGGTCGAACTGATCGAGGAACTGATCTCGGCGGACGTGGTGTTGATCGGTGCGCCGATGTACAACTGGTCGATCCCGTCGACCCTGAAGGCATGGATCGACTACGTACACGTTCCGGGCATCACCGTGCCGTTCGACAGCGACACGGCACCTCTCGTCGGCAAGCCCGTGGTCGTGGTGACCAGTCGGGGAAACGACTACACCCCCGGTACCGACAACGCGTCCACCGACCACACCACCGCACAACTGCGACAGGTGCTCGGAGTCGCGCTGGGAATGGACGTCCACTTCGTCCCGGTCGATCTGACTCTCGCCGAGCGGGTGCCGGCACTCGCGCCGCAGATTCCGCAGGCGCGAGCCAATCTCGAGGCTGCGTTCTCCGCCGTCGACGATCTCGCGCGGCGATTGGGTGGAGCTACCACCAGGTGAGAGCCGAGTAGCCTGGCGAGGTGCTCTCGAACGGCCCAGGCAACGACACCACCCGCGGTGAACGTGGATCGGGGCGTCATCGCATCAGGAAGCCGTCGCGCGATCGAGGCCTCGCGCTCCGAATCGGCCGGGTTTTCGTCGCCACTGCGGCAGTGGGCTCGATCGTGGTCAGCGGAATCGGGTTCGCGGTGTACCGCGAAGCCACCACGGGACTGACCACCTCGAACGCGCTCGACGGCATCGCGAACAACGATCCGAGTGGCAACGGCGAGGACACCGACATCCTGTTGATCGGCCTCGACAGCCGCAAGGACATGGACGGCAACGACCTACCTGCCGAGTTCGTCACCGACGCGCTGCATGCAGGCGACAGCGACGTGGGGGGATACAACACCAACACCCTGTTGCTGGTGCACCTTCCGGCCGACGGCGGGCGCGCGACGGCGCTGTCGATACCTCGCGACGACTACGTCGACGTTCCCGGATACGGCAAGCGAAAGATCAAGGAAGCGTACGGACTTGCGAAAGCCGACGCCGATACACAGTTGCTCGACGAGGGCGTCACCGATCCGGCCGAACGGGAGCGACGAGCGCGCGACGCGGGACGACGGTCGACGTTGACCGCGGTTCGTGATCTGCTCGACGTGCCGATCGATCATTTTGCCGAAGTGAATCTTCTGGGCTTCTACGACGTCGCGGCAGCTGTCGGACCCATTCAGGTGTGCCTGAACAATCCGGTACACGACAACTACTCGGGGGCGGACTTCGCTGCGGGCACGCAAGAACTGAGCGCCTCGCAGGCACTGTCCTTCGTCCGGCAACGCCACGGCCTCGACAACGGCGATCTCGATCGAACCAAGCGACAGCAGGCCTTCGTAGCCGGAGTGATGGCCAAGCTCAGCTCATCCGGTGTCATGGCGAACATCGGCGAACTCCGGGCGCTCGTAGCGGGCACCAAGGACGACGTCGTGATCGACGCATCCCTGGATCCGGTGAAGCTCGCAGGGGGAGCCGGTGCAGTCATGCAGGGCGACATCGATTTCTACACGCTCCCGATCACGGGCTACGACACGATCGACGGGCAGGACGTCAACCTCGTCGACGTCGACGCCATCAGGGCCGAGGCAGCGCGGTTGATCGATGACGCGCCGCCGCCCGCACCGCCGATCACCGCGGCACCCGATCCGGGAACGGAGCTGCCCCCGCTCGAGGTCGCTGCGCCGGATCCGTCCCTGCATCCGATAGCAGCCCCCGACGAGGGTGTGCACAGCGACGGCGGCATTCCCTGTGTCGACTGAGCCCTGTCGACCGAACTCGCGCGGTACCGGTCAGAGGGTCGGTGTGCTGAGCAGAACGTCCATCAGCTGTTTCTCCACGGCCGCGAACTGCGGCGTCGTGACGATCTCGAGCCCGCGCGGGCGGGGCAGCGTCACCTCGATCTGCCGTCGGACGTGGGCGGGTCTGGGGGAGAGGACGATCACGCGATCGGAGAGATAGACCGCTTCTCGGATGTCGTGCGTGACCATCAGCACGGTCCACCGAAACTCCGACCAGACCTGCTGCAACCAGGCCTGCATGTCGCTCCTGGTCAACGAGTCCAGCGCTCCGAACGGTTCGTCGAGCAGCAGTACCGATCGTCCCTGCACCACCGTGCGCAGCAGCGCCGCTCGCTGGCGCATGCCGCCGGAGAGTTCGGACGGTCTGGCCGACTCGTACCCGTCCAGACCGAATACCGGGAACAGCTCGCGTGCCCGCGCCCGCGCCTCCTTCTTGGCAATGCCCTGCACTTCGAGCCCGAGGGTGGTGTTGTCCAACACCGAACGCCACGGAAACAGCAGGTCTTTCTGCGGCATGTAGGCGCACGGTGGTACTCGCACCGTGCCGGAGTCGGGCCTGTCGAGTCCGGCCAGCACGTTGAACACCGTGCTCTTACCGGAACCGCTCGGGCCGATGATCGACACGAACTCGCCGGGCCGAACACCGAACGACATGCCGTCGAGTACGGGCTTGTCGCCGAATGATTTGGTGAGATCGCGAACATCGATGCAGGTGTCGGAGTCAGACATGAAGACCCGCCGAACCGTGGCGCGCCCAAGGAGCGACGAACCGCTCCACCAGGAAGGTGGAGACGAACAGGACCACGCTGATCACGGCAGTCACGGCAACCGCGGCGAGAACCAGATCGGTACGAAAAGAGTTCTTCTGTTGGCTCATGTAGATGCCGAGTCCCGCACTGGCCCCGGCATATTCGGCAAAGATCGCACCGACCACCGCGTAGGTGATTCCGATGCGAAGTGAGGTGAAGAATCGGGGGAGCGCCGACGGTAGCCGTACGTATCGAAACTGTTGCCAGCGCGAGGCGCCCATGCTGGCCAGCAGTGATCTCGCGTCTCGATCGGCCGCCGCGAAACCCTCGATGAGCCCGATGGCCATCGGGAAGAACGTGGCCAACGCGATGACCAGGATCTTCGGAAGCAGCCCGAAGCCGAACCAGATGATCAACAGCGGCGCGATCGCGATGATCGGAAGCGTCTGCGATACGACGAAGAGGGGTACGAACGCGCGCCGCAGCCACGGCGAGAAATCCACCGCGATGGCCAGCAGCCATGCCAGGGCCAGGGAGACCGCGAACCCGACCAGGGTCACCTGCAGAGTCGCCGCCGCGTTCTCGGCGATCGCATCGCGTTGCGCCCAACCCTGGACCACCACTCGGCCGGGGGACGGCAGCACCTGCGGCCGGATGCCGCTGATCTGGACGTAGATCTGCCAGGCGGCGATGAGCAGTACGACGACGGTCAGCGCGGGCCACGCCCAACGAAGCGAGGCTCGGATACCGCTGAACGAGTAAAAACCTCGGTCAGCGGCTACCGACTCATCGATTGCCGAGGTAGTCATTGGTGAAGTAGGTCGACCAGTCCGGCTCCGCGGTCAGAGGCGCGCCGTTCTGATCGGCCAGCACACCGCTGTCGTAGAGGAATTTCGAGTACGCGGTCCACTTGTCGAGACTCTGTCGTCCTACCTCGCCAGTGGAGTCCTTCATGTACTTCGCTGCGAGCATCTCCTGGCTCTCGAAGACGAGAGACTCGTCGGTGAAGGTTCCCGGATTGGCGTCGATCAGATCCTGTGCGGCCTTGTCCGGATCGTCAGCGGCGAGTTGGTAGCCGCGCTGAAGTGCCTGGACGAACTTCTCGGCCTGGTCCGGATGGGCTGCGAGCCAGGGCTCGTTGCCGCTGATCGTGATGGCGTAGGCGTCCGGAAACCCATAGTCGGTGTAGTCGAAGTATTTCATCGGCGTTCCGCTGTGCTCGGCTTCGATGCCTTCCCACGCGAAGTAGGAGACGGTGAAGTCGGCGGTACCGGAGTACACCGCCTCGTACGCCGAGGTACCCAGTACCACCGTTTCGTATTCGCCTGTGCCGCCGTCGTTCTGAATGACCTTCTCGAGTCCGGCCTGCTCACCGGACTCGCCGAACCCGGCGTAGACCTTCCCGTCGAGTGCCTTCGGGCTCGGGATGTCGTCTCGATCGGCGCGAACTCCGATGCCGGTAGCCCAATGCTGCAGCGGCGCAAGGACGGACACTGTCTGCGCGCCTGCGGAGGTCGCGAATACGCCCGAACTCTGTGTGCTGATGCCGAACTCGGCGTTTCCGGCATCGACGAGAGTGTCCGCCGCGGTGTTGTTGTACGGCAGAATCTCCACGTCCAGGCCGGCGTCGGCGAAATAGCCCTCCTGCAGGGCGACATACAGGCCGGTGTGGTTCGTGTTCGGCGTCCAGTCCAACGCGAACCGAATGGTGTCGGAGTCCGTCGAGTCGGAGCAGCCCGCCAGTCCGGTCGTGGCAACGACTGCCGCCGCCAACGCCGCGAGGATTCGAGTGGTTCTCATGCGTACACCGCACTCTCGGCCAGGGGCCATGGGGTGGGATGTAATGCGCTGTCCCAGAACATCAATTCGTACCGCGACGCGACGACGAAGGCGTCGATCATCTGCTCGCGCTGCGCCGGCGTCGCGGCCGCTGCGGCGTCATCGACGAAGGTCTTGGCAGCGTCGACGATGGCATGGAATTCGGGTGCGTCGTACGCGGCCACCCACTGCGCGTACGGGTGGTCGGGATCGCGATCGAGAACCGCCCTCGCTGCACCGGCGAGTGAGCGGCCGACGTCTGCGTAGATCCAGAAGCACGGCAGAACAGCTGCTGCTGCAACAGGATACGGTTCGGTTGCCGCCGTCGCGGTCAGGTAGGACGTGTAACCGAGGCATGCCGGTGAGGGCTCGGGCGTCCGGGTCGACGGGGGCAGCGCTCCACCGGTCAGCATCGCCTCGTGCGACGCGGCCTCGTCCATCGCGCTCGCAGCAGCGCTTGCCCAGAATGCTCCGGTGAACGGGTTCGGTGCATGTGCTGCCAGCAGTGACAGCGACTTCACGTACCCACCGAGATAGAGTGAGTCCTGTTCGAGGTACCTACGGAACGCGTCGAGCGGAAGCGTCCCGGCCCCGAGTAGTCGAAGAAATTCGAGGTCGTCGATCGCGCGTCGAATGTCCTCGGAGGCATTCCACAGTCGATCGGTGAAGCGGACCGGGTCCGCAGATACAACAGGCGTCATCGCCTTGACATCCCTTCGTCAGTATTACCTGCATCAGGTTCGGCGGGTTTGATCTCAGCATCCGCATCGGCGGACACACCCCGTGTCAGAACGACAGTGACAGTAACACCGGTCACCCGGTGGCACTGCTGCCGCCCCTGTATCTGCGGTCCGGGTTCAGCCCAGCATGTCTTCGAGCTCCATACCCTTGGTCTCCCGGATCTTGGCCTTGACGAAGAAGAACGAGAGTGCGGCGAACACAGCGAATCCTGCGTAGATCACCCACAGTCCCACAGACGACGTCAGCGGCGGGAAGGCAAGCGTGACAGCGAAGTTGGCCATCCAGTTGGCTGCAGTGCCGATGCCGAGTGCCATGGCCCGCATGCGGTTGGGGAACATCTCACCGAGCATGACCCACATGATCGGACCCCAGGTGGATGCGAAGAATATGACGAAAAGATTGGCGCCGATCAGCGCGATCGCACCCCACGGAGCAGGCAACGTGACGTCGTCGCCGCTGCCGGTCGCCTGCGAGAACGCCACCGACGCCATGACGAGTCCGCCGAACATGCCGATCGAGCCCGCCATCAGCAGCTTGCGCCTACCGATTCGGTCAACGAACAGAATCGCCACGAACGTCATGACCACGTTGATCACGGCGGTGATGACCGACGTCGTGAACGACTGATCCTCACTGAAGCCGACCGAGCGCCACAGCGTCGTCGAGTAGTAGAAGATCGCGTTGATGCCGACCAACTGCTGCAGCACGGCCATCGTGATGCCCACCCAGACGATGGGTTGCAGGCCGAACTTCGGACCGCGAATGTCGGCGAACGACGAGCGTGACTCCTTGCGCAGTGTCAGCCTGATCTCGTGGACACGCTCGTCCGGATGCAGTTCGCCGGTGATCTCGGCGAGGACTCTGGCGGCTTCCTCGTCGAGATGCTGACCGACGAGGTAGCGCGGAGACTCCGGGATCAGGGTTGCCAACAACCCGTACACCAGCGCCGGTACGACGCCGACCAGGAACATCCAGCGCCAGGCCTCGATGCCGAACCACAGGTCGTTGGACGCCCCGTCCGCGGCACCCGCGAGGAGGGCGTCGGACAGCAGAGCGGCGAAAATACCGATGGTGATGGCCAACTGCTGGAGCGAGGCCAAGGAACCGCGCCACTTGGCCGGAGCGATCTCGGCGATGTACGCCGGTGCGATCACCGAGGCGATGCCGATTCCCAGTCCACCGAGCACTCGCCAGAGCATGAGGTCGGGGACGCTGAACGCCAGTCCCGAACCGATCGACGAAACGACGAACAGGGCCGAGCCGAGCAGCATGACCTTCTTGCGTCCCCAACGGTCTGCGAGGCTGCCGGCGAACCAGGCACCCACTGCGCACCCGATGAGGGCGATCGCGACCACGAAGCCGGTGGTGAACGAGCCGAGGAGGAAGTGATCTTCGATCGAGTCGACAGCGCCGTTGATGACGGAACTGTCGAAGCCGAACAGGAATCCGCCCACAGCAGCGGCGATGCTGACGCCGATGACCTTCGCTGTGTGGCGGTCCGAGGTCTGATTCATGAGTGATGCACCTTCCGGCCGCGCGCACGGGCGTCGGCCGCTGGGGAGACCGTACGGCAGGAATTGTCGTACCGTCCCCGGACATTACGCCTGGTAATTTGCTGAGCGAACGAGACCGTCAACGAAGGTCGAAATCATCGTCCGAGACGGTGAAACCGTGGCCGACCTGATCGGTGCACGTGACTCCGGTCTGCTCGTCGACGCTGCACCGAAGGCCGTTGGTGGAGCCGCTTCCGGGGACGGTGAGCTCCTCGCCGTACGGCAAGGCTGCCGCAGGACCGTCGAAACGGTGGAACTTGGGATCGCCGAGGCTCTCGAACTTCGCCGGTGATCCAGCGATCAGCTGCACGGCATTGGGTTTCACCGCCGTTTCCGACGCCCCGCTGCCGGGAACCTCGGGTGCCGAAGAAGGGAGCGACCCGTGGCATCCGGCGATCGAGGATTCGAGGACGGCGATACCGCACTCGAACTTTCCGCTGGGGCTCGAGAAGTAGTACCAGCCGGGTGCGTTGCCTGCGTAGTCCTGCGGTTTCGCCTGGGGTGCAGCAGGACTCGTCGGTGTTGCCGTGGTGGACGTCGGCGTGGTGGACGTCGGCGTGGTGGTCGCTGCGGTGGACGGTGATGCCGGCGCGGCAGAGGGGGCGGAGGGAGCCGTGGTGATCGGGGTGGGGCGGTCGGTGATCACGGTCGCCATCGGTCCGTCGCCTCCGCCGCTCGAACCGCAGGCTCCGAGCAGACATGCCCCGACGACTGCCACTGCGGCACATCCGATTCTCTTCATCGACGGTTCCTTCGCTCGCGGGCGTCGACGCTGCGCGTATCGTCGCCGAGGGGATGGTTGATGTTGGTACGTTGGGCAACGACCGAACGGGAGGTTCCATGGCCATCGCCTCTGACTCCGGCGCGTCCGATGCCACCGAGCCCGATTCCACCGTGCTCGTGAGCACGCCCTACGGCGACGTTCTCGGCTATCCGGTCGCTGCCGATGCGTCGCCGATCCTGGCCTGGCGGGGTATTCCCTACGCGACGCCTCCGGTGGGGAAGCTCAGGTTCCGAGCGCCGCGTCCGTTGCAGCCCTGGTCGGGAGTGCTCGACGGCCTCGAATTCGGTGCGATGGCTCCGCAGGGTCGTGACAGTCCGGTGCCGATTGATCCGTCGCTGTCGATTTCCGAGGACTGCCTCACGCTCAACGTCTGGGCTCCCCGTCCCGATGCAGAACTGCGGCCGGTGTTGGTCTGGATCCATGGCGGTGCGTACTCGCTCGGATCGTCCGCCCAGCGGGTCTACGACGGGAGAAACCTCAGCGAGAACGGCGACGTGGTGGTGGTGACCATCAATTTTCGTCTCGGCCCGTTCGGGTTCCTCGACCTGTCCTCGTTCTCCACCGACGAGCACACGTTCGAGACCAATCTGGGGCTGCGAGATCAGATTGCCGCACTGCAGTGGGTCCGTGAGTGCATCTCTGCGTTCGGCGGCGATCCCGATCAGGTGACGGTGTTCGGTGAATCCTCCGGGGGAGCGTCGGTCACCACGTTGATGACCTCTCCCAAGGCCGAGGGTCTGTTCCAGCGAGCGATCGTGCAGAGCGCGCCTGCGACCTCGGTGTACGGCCCCGACCGCGGAGCCGCGGTGGCGTCGAGGTTCCTGGAGTTGGTGGGCGTCGACCGGGAAGACATCGGTGAACTGTTCGATATGCATTTCACCAGGCTGGTCACCGCCGGTGACACGCTCTGCTACGAGATCCCGACGACAGTTCCTGGGACACTTGGCCTTTCGCCGGTCGTCGACGGAGACATCGTGCCGCGCTATCCAGTGGCAGCCTTCCAGAAGGGGCTCTCGCACAAGATCCCGTTGATCATCGGCACCAACCACGACGAGCCCTCGATCTTTCGATTCATGAAGTCTCCGTTGATGCCGATCACCTCCGACACCGTCTCCGAGATGTTCCGCGCCATCGCTCACGACCACGCGGATCTGCCCGCCTATCGGGTCGCCGAGATCATGGCCGCATATCCGGACCGGGACAAACCCGCTGGGGCACAGGCCATATCGCGCGACGCGGGTTTCCTCATGCCGAGCGTCTGGATCGCCGACGGGCACAGCAGGCATTCGCCGACATGGATGTACCGATTCGATCATGCGACGCCGATGCTCAAGGCCGCACGGGTGGGAGCGGGACACGCGACCGAACTGCCGTATGTGTTCGGTAATTTCGGAACACTCAGCCGAGACCCCACCTTCTGGCTCGGTGGCCGGAAGCCGGCGATGGCGGTGTCCGCGCGGATGCAGAGACGCTGGCTCGCTTTCGCGCGGTACGGCGTACCCGCAGCGTTGGATGCGTCCAAGCATTGGGCCCCGTACACCGAGCAGGCGCGCTGGACGCTGGTGATCGATGCTTCCGACACTCTCGTCGACGACCCCGACGGCGAGATGCGCGCTGCATGGGGCGACCGCGTTCTCGGGTTCAGCTGACACATCGCTCATGCGTTCTGTCGCACGGCGTTGCTGACATGAATCGAACGTAACAGCAAGAACACCGGCCGCTCGAGTCACACCGGTAACAATTGGATGTCAGCGACCTGTCGGTAGGTGCGGTTAAGTTCGATGGTGTGTTGATGTCGAGGATCGTCGAAACGTCCAGTGCCGTGGCAGCGACGCGCTCGCGAAAGGTCAAGATCGAGCAACTCGGTGCCCTGCTCGCCGAGGCCGAGGCCGGTGACATCGGGCCCGCCGTGTCGTGGCTGTCGGGGGAGTTGCCGCAGGGGCGGATAGGGGTCGGCTGGCGCACTCTCGCCGATGTCGACGTGACGTCCGCCGCGGACTCGACACTGACGGTTGCCGCGGTGGACGAGGCGATATCTTCGGTCGCGGCGACCTCGGGGGCGGGTTCTGCTGCGCGGCGGGTAGCGATATTGACCGACCTGTTCTCCCGAAGTACGGCCGAGGAGCGTCGGTTTCTGATCCGGCTCGTCACCGGCGAGCTGCGCCAGGGCGCGCTCGAAGGAATCATGGTCGACGCCGTTGCCGCGGCCACGAACCTGCCGCAAGCGCCGGTGCGTCGGGCATTCATGCTCTCGGGTCGTTTGCCTGCCACGGCCGTAGCCGCCATGACCGGTGGCGTCGACGCGCTGGATGCATTCCGGCTCGAGGTCGGTCGTCCGGTCCGGCCGATGCTGGCGTCGCCGGCGGAATCCCTGCGCGGCGCCTGGGAACAGATGTCCGGCGATGTCACCGTCGAATACAAACTCGACGGCGCGCGAATTCAGGTGCACCGCTCCGGAAACAACGTGAGCATCTACACGCGGACTCTGCGCGACATCACTGCCGGCGTGCCCGAGCTGGTGGACCTGGTTCTCGAGCTGCCGTGCGATTCGGTGGTCCTGGACGGGGAGACCCTCGCGCTCGACGACAGCGGACGGCCCAGGCCTTTCCAGGAAACGATGAGCCGGTTCGGTGCCGAGAGCGCGCACGAGCTCCTGCTGCAGCCCTACTTCTTCGACTGCCTGCACCTCGACGGTGTCGATCTGCTCGATTCCCCGCTGGAGCAACGGCTGGCGGCACTGGACCGGGTGGCACCGGGGCACCGAATTCCCAGTGCCGTTCGGCCCGATGCGGACCAAGCAGCAGCCCACTTCGACGCTGCACTCGACGCCGGGCACGAGGGAGTCATGCTCAAAGCTCTCGGTGCACCGTACGCCGCAGGCCGTCGCGGAAAGAGCTGGCAGAAGGTCAAACCCGAACACACCCTCGACCTCGTCGTCCTCGGAGCCGAGTGGGGGTACGGGCGGCGCACCGGCTACCTGTCCAACCTGCACCTGGGAGCTCGCGATCCCGACGGCGGTGACCCGATCATGGTGGGGAAGACCTTCAAAGGCCTGACCGACGTGTTGTTGCAGTGGCAGACCGACGAATTCCCGAAACACGAGCGAGAGCGCGACGAGCACACCGTGTACCTGCGCCCCGAACTGATCGTCGAAATCGAACTCGACGGCGTGCAGGTCAGCCCACGTTATCCGGGCGGCGTTGCCCTGCGATTCGCGCGAGTACTGCGATACCGACCCGACAAGAACCTCGCCACCGCGGACTCCATCGACGCCGTGCGCGCACTCCTTCCACATTCGTGAAAACAGTTCCGACGATTAATACATACGAAACCGGCCGAACGATCCCGTAACACGGCGCAAAATATCTTGAGGGTGCAAGCCAGCGAGAGATGGAGTGCCAATGATGTCCACAGTTCGAGCTGCTCTGGTCCAAAGCAAGTGGACCGGTGACAAAGAATCGATGATCGCGGCACACGAGGGGTTTGCTCGGTCCGCCGCCGAGCAGGGCGCGAAAGTTGTCTGCTTCCAAGAACTTTTCTACGGTCCGTACTTCTGTCAGCTACAGGACGCGAAGTTCTACGAATACGCAGAATCGGTACCAGGGCCCACCGTCGACCGTTTCGCCGCGCTGGCGAAGGAACTCGGCATCGTGATGATTCTGCCCGTGTACGAGCAGGAACAACCCGGACTTCTGTACAACACCGCTGCCGTCGTCGACGCCGACGGGACCTATCTCGGCAAGTACAGAAAACACCACATCCCCCACGTGAACGGATTCTGGGAGAAGTTCTACTTTCGCCCCGGCAATCTGGGGTGGCCGGTGTTCGACACCGCGGTCGGGCGTATCGGTGTCTACATCTGCTACGACAGACATTTCCCGGAAGGTTGGCGCGCACTCGGTCTTGCCGGTGCCGAAATCGTCTTCAATCCGTCGGCCACCTCGCGGGGCCTGTCGAACTACCTGTGGAAGCTCGAACAACCCGCCTCGGCCGTCGCAAACGAGTACTACGTGGGCGCGATCAATCGAGTCGGAATCGAATCCGAATACGGTGACGACGATTTCTACGGGACCAGCTATTTCGTGGATCCCGAAGGCAAATTCGTCGGCGAGGTGGCGTCGGATTCGGAACCCGAAATAATCGTGCGTGACCTCGACATGGACCTGCTCAAGGTGGTCCGCGACCGATGGGCCTTCTATCGTGACCGCAGACCCGACGCATACGGCCCGCTGGTGCAACCCTGATGGCCACCACCTTCGTGCACGGTGGGACCGTGGTATCCACCACCGGCGCACAGGAATTGGATGTGCTCATCGACGGTGAGAGCATCGTCGCAGTGCTTGCACCCGGATCGGTCTCCCTGGCCGCGGACCTGAAGACCTCGGCGGACGTCGTCGTCGACGCGACCGGCAAATACGTCATTCCTGGTGGGGTCGACGGACACACGCACATGGAGATGCCGTTCGGCGGTACGTTCGCCTCCGATACCTTCGAAACCGGAACGCGCGCAGCGGCCTGGGGTGGCACGACGACGATCGTGGACTTCGCGATTCAGACCCCCGGTCAGCGCGTCCAGGACACTCTGGCGCAGTGGCACGAGAAGGCCGCGGGGCAGTGCGCCATCGATTACGGCTTCCATCAGATCATCGGCGACGTCACCGACGATTCCCTGAAAGCCATGAGCGAGTTGGTGTCCGAGGGCGTCACCAGCTTCAAACTCTTCATGGCCTATCCGGGTGTGTTCTACTCCGACGACGGCAAGATCCTGCGCGCCATGCAGTCAGCCGCCGAAACGGGTGCACTGCTGATGATGCACGCGGAGAACGGCATCGCGATCGATGTACTCGTTGCTCAATCGATCGCGCGTGGAGACACGGCCCCGTACTTCCACGGCACGTCACGGCCGTGGCAGCTCGAGGAGGAGGCGACGCATCGAGCGATCATGCTCGCTCACGTCACCGGCGCACCGCTCTACGTCGTACACGTCTCTGCCAAGCAGGCCCTGGAACAGATTGCGCAGGCCCGTGGCAACGGGCAGAACGTGTTTGCCGAGACGTGTCCGCAGTACCTCTATCTGTCTCTCGAAGAACAACTCGGTGCACCGGGCTTCGAGGGTGCCAAGTGGGTCTGCTCGACGCCACTGCGGTCGCGAGCCGAGGGGCATCAGGACGAGTTGTGGCGGTACCTGCGCACCGGAGACGTGGCGACCGTCAGTACCGATCACTGCCCGTTCTGCATGAAGGACCAGAAGGAGATGGGTATCGGCGATTTCTCCAGGATTCCCAACGGGATCGGCTCGGTGGAACATCGCATCGATCTGATGTTCCAGGGCGTCAAGAGCGGCAGGATCACGCTGGAGAAGTGGGTCGACGTCTGCTGCACCACTCCGGCCAGGATGTTCGGAATGTATCCGAGGAAAGGTGTCATCACCCCGGGTGCCGACGCGGACATCGTGATCTACGACCCGAACGGACACACCAGCATCGGCGTCGACAAGACCCACCACATGAACATGGACTACTCGGCGTACGAAGGTTTCGAGATCGACGGGCATGTCGACACCGTGATCTCTCGCGGCCGGATCATCGTCGACGGTGGATCCTATTCCGGCACTGCGGGACACGGACGATTCGTCCGTCGCGACCTGTCTCAGAATCTGATCTGAGTCATGGACATCGGGGTAGTGCTCCAGTGCAATCCGCCGGCGTCCCGTGTGATCGATCTGGCCAGACAGGCAGAGACACATGGGTTCTCGCACGTGTGGACGTTCGATTCGCACCTGCTGTGGCAGGAACCGTACGTCATCTACAGCCAAATTCTGGCGGCGACGAGGCGGGTGACCGTCGGTCCGATGGTCACCAATCCTGCCACCCGCGACTGGACGGTGACGGCATCGACGTTCGCGACGCTCAACGACATGTTCGGCAATCGGACGGTCTGTGGCATCGGCCGCGGCGACTCCGCGGTCCGGGCTCTGGGCGGTAAGCCGACAACGCTTGCCTCACTGCGAGAGTCGATCGAGGTGATCCGTAATCTGGCCAATGGGCGGAGCGCTCGGGTCGGTGAGACAACCGTGCAGTTCCCGTGGGCAGAACACTCGAGCCTGGAGGTATGGGTCGCGGCGTACGGGCCGAAAGCACTCGAGCTCACCGGCCAGGTGGCGGACGGGTTCATTCTGCAGCTGGCCGATCCCGATATCGCGGCGTGGACGATCGGCCGGGTCCGCGCCGCGGCCGAGCAGGCCGGTCGCGACCCCGATTCGATCTCGATCTGCGTTGCCGCTCCCGCCTACGTCACCGACGGCACCGATGCCGGGCTCGAACACGCCCGAGATCAGTGTCGTTGGTTCGGCGGGATGGTCGGCAACCACGTCGCCGATATCGTCTCGCGCTACGGCGGCGATGGCGGCGGTGTTCCACAGGCACTCACCGACTACATCGCGGCGCGCAAAGGGTACGACTACAACGAGCACGGTCGAGCCGGAAACTCTCACGCAGAGTTCGTTCCGGACGAGGTGATCGACAGGTTCTGCCTACTGGGCACCCCGGCCGATCACATCGCCAAGCTGAAAGAGCTGGAGACACTCGGCGTCGACCAGTTCTCGGTGTACCTGCAGCACGACGCCAAGGCAGCGACACTCGAAGCCTACGGAGAGAGCATCATTCCGCAGATTCGGCCGAGCGTGACGGCAACGTCGTGACGGGTGTTCTCGATCAGGCTTCGGTGGTGGCAGCTACTCCAGCCGGTGCGAATCGAGGAGTGCGGCGTCCGTTGATGGCAGTGGTGGCCGTCGGCGTGTTGCTGGTGTTCTGGGAGCTGGTGAAAGTGCTCGTCCCCGCGAACGGGGTGAGTGTCGCCGGAGTGCGGGTGCTCCCGCGCACCGACGACGGCGCGTTACCCCACGTGTGGTCGGTGTTGGCGGCGCTGACCGTGCCCGAGGTGAACGTCGCCGGGGCTCGCAGTGTCGGTGCCGCGATCGTGTCCAGTGGCCTGTTCACGTTCGGGCTCGCGGTACTCGGGTTCGCGCTGGGGACGGTGGTCGGGCTGGTGCTGGCGGTGGCGATGCAGCGGTTCGTGTGGGTCGAGCGGTCCTTGTCGCCGTATGTGATCGTCTCGCAGACGGTTCCGTTGATCGCGTTGGCACCGCTCGTCGCCGGCTGGGGCGGGAAGATCGCCATCGGCGGGTACGCGTGGCAGCCCTGGATGAGCATCACCGTCATCGCGTCGTATCTCGCGTTCTTCCCAGTGGCAGTGGGGATGCTGCGCGGCCTGCGTGCACCCGATCGAGCAGCACTCGATCTGATGCACAGCTACGCGTCCGGATGGTGGACCACCCTGGTTCGACTACGCCTGCCCGCCTCTGTGCCGCATCTGATTCCGGCACTGCGTCTGGCTGCTGCGGCCGCCGTGATCGGTGCCGTGGTCGCCGAAATCTCCACCGGTACGACCGGCGGTATCGGTAGGCAGATCATCGTGTTCTCGCAGCAGGCAACAGGAGACGCATCCCGCTTGTACGCAGCCGTTCTGGGCGCTGCGGTGCTCGGACTCGTGGTGACCGCACTGGTGTCGCTGCTCGATATCGCACTGGGCCGCTACGCGGGCCGTGCATCAGCGCGAAGGGCACAGACATGACCGAGCATGCGGTACTCGTCGAGGGCGTCGGCAAGACGTTCGACGGGGGAGTGACTGCGCTGGAGGATGTATCGCTCGCGATCGCCCCCGGTGAATTCGTCTCGCTCATCGGGCCTTCGGGTTGCGGCAAGTCGACGTTGCTCCGCATCGTGGCCGATCTCGAGCAACCGACGTCCGGTTCGGTATCGGTGTTCGGCCTGTCGGCACGCCGAGCCCGCGTCGAACAGAAGTACGGCATCGCCTTTCAACAGGCAGGGCTGCTCGATTGGCGCACAGTGCAATCGAACGTCGCATTGCCGCTGGAACTGCACAAGGTGCCCAAACGCGCTCGGGCAGAACGAGTTCGCGAACTGCTGGACCTCGTCGGACTCACCGATTTCGCAGAGAGATTTCCCAGCCAGCTATCCGGTGGGATGCAGCAACGAGTGGCGATCGCGCGGGCGCTCGCCCGAACACCGGGACTGTTGTTGATGGACGAACCGTTCGGGGCCCTGGACGAGATGACCCGAGAGAAGATGCAGAACGACCTACTGCGCATCGCCGAGGAGTCCGGCGCAGCAGTGGTGTTCGTGACCCACTCGATTCCCGAAGCGGTGTACCTGTCCGATCGGGTGGTTGTCATGTCCCCACGCCCGGGACGGATCGTCGACACACTCACGATCGACAGATTCGACACGAACGGGGATCCGCGCGAATCGGCGGAGTTCTTCTCGTCCATCACCGCGGTTCGTGACGCATTGCACGGCCGTACGGTTCGCAGTGCGGAACTGCGATGAAGGTCTGGTTGCCGCCGGTGGTGTTCGGTGCGGCGGCGCTCGCACTGTGGCAGTTGCTCACGGTCGTCGCCGGGGTTCCGTCGTTCCTGCTGCCGTCGCCGAGCGTCATCGCCGAGCAATTCGTGCGGAACCTCGGTAACATCGGATCGGCAAGTCTGGCAACGGGAACCAACGCTCTCGTGGGGTTGATCGCAGGGTCGGTGCTCGGTCTCCTCGCGGCAATGGCAGCGGTTCGCCTGCGGATCGTCGACGAGCTGCTCACCCCGTTGGCAGCGGGTGCCGCAGCCGTTCCGATCGTCGCTCTTGCGCCGGTGTTCAACTCGATGTTCTCCTCGACCACCGATCTACCGCGGCGACTCGTGGTGACCATCGTCGTGTTCTTCCCGGTATTCGTCAGTGCGGCAAAAGGACTGCGTCAGGTCTCGGCTGTGCACCACGACCTGATGACGTCGTATGCCGTGGGTGGTTGGCAGTTCACCCGAATCGTTCGCCTCCCGTCCGCCGTTCCGCACATCTTCACCGGCTTGCGGGTTGCGGCTCCCAATGCTGTCATTGCTGCCATCATCTGCGAGTACTTCGGTGGACTGCAGAACGGTTTGGGGTCGCGGATCACCTCCGCCGCGGCGAACACGGCCTACCCCCGGGCGTGGGCCTACGTGATGGGTGCCATCGCAGTCGGTTTGCTGTTCTTCGTGGTTGTTCTGTTGCTCGAGAAACTCGTGTCCCGGCGTCGTCCCCAGGAAAGATGGATATGAACATCACTCGAACCCCCCGACCTCTTTTCGCCGTCGTCATGGCTCTGGCGGTGGTCGCCTCGGCCTGCAGTACCACCACGACCGACACCGACACCACCGCCGACGGGGACACCACGATCAAGCTGCAACTGCAGTGGTTCAAACAGGGCCAGTTCGCGGGCTACCTCGCCGCCGTCGATCAGGGTTTCTATGCGGAACAGGGGCTGGACGTCGAAATCCTCGACGGTGGAACGGATATCGTCCCGCAAACTGTGCTCGCACAGGGGCAGGCCGATTATGCCGTCGCGTGGGTGCCGAAGGCGCTCGCATCCCGTGAAGCCGGCGCCGGCATCACCGACGTGGCCCAGATCTACCAGAAGTCGGGCACATTGCAGGTCTCGTTCAAGGATCAGAACATTGCCTCACCGGCCGACCTCCAGGGCAAGACCGTCGGAAACTGGGGCTACGGCAACGAATTCGAGCTGTTCGCCGGTATGACCAAGGCCGGGGTCAGTCCCTCCGACGTGACGTTGGTGCAGCAGCAGTTCGACATGAACGGACTGCTGTCCGGTGATATCGCCGCCGCCCAGGCGATGTCGTACAACGAGTACGCGCAGTTGCTCGAGACCGTGAACCCCGCAACCGGTGCGCTCTACACCGCAGACGATTTCGCGTCGCTGAACTGGAACGACGACGGCGTCGCGATGCTGCAGGACGCGATCTGGGCCAACACCGACAAGCTCTCCGACGAGGCCTACCAGGAGCAGACGGTCAAATTCTTGGCGGCCTCGCTGAAGGGCTGGATCTTCTGCCGAGACAACGTCGAGAAGTGCCGCGACATCACCGTCGCCGCGGGGTCCACACTGGGCGCGAGCCATCAGCTCTGGCAGGTCAACGAAGTCAACAAGCTGATCTGGCCGTCGGCGGACGGCATCGGGATGATCGACGAGGCGGCATGGCAGCAGACCGTCGACATCGCCAAGACGACGAAGAACGCCGAGGGCTCGACGGTGCTGACCGCCGATCCCGACGCCGAGGCCTACACCAACGAGTACGTGAGCCAGGCGCTGGATTTGTTGAAGGCCGACGGTGTGGATGTCACCGGGGAGTCGTACGCTCCGATGGAGGTCACACTGGAGGAAGGCGGCAAGTAGATGGATCACGTGTTCTACTCCTGGTCGGCGCAGGCCGAACTGAATCCGATCACCGTCGAGGGTGCGGAGGGGTCGTGGTTCTGGGACGACAAGGGCAAGCGGTACCTGGACTTCTCGTCGCAGCTGGTCAACGTCAATCTCGGGCATCAACACCCCGACGTCGTCGCCGCCATCGTCGAACAGGCCCAGGTTCTGACGACCATTTCTCCCACCGTGGCCAACAACAAGCGCAGTGAACTCGCCGCGTTGATCGCCGAACGTGCGCCGGGTGATCTGGACCGAGTGTTCTTCACGACCGGTGGCGCAGAAGCCGTCGAGCATGCGGTGCGGCTGGCGCGACAGCACACCGGGCGTACGAAGATGCTCGCCGCGTACCGCTCGTACCACGGTGGAACCGGAGTTGCGATCGGTCTCACCGGCGAGCCGAGGCGTTGGGGCACCGAACCGACCAACGTCGACGTCGTACGCTTCTTCGGGCCGTATCCGTACCGGTCACCCTGGGGCACAACGACTCCCGAGGACGAGACGGCCGCAGCACTGGCGCACCTGGAACAGGTCATCGTGCTCGAGGGTGCGCAGAACATCGCCGGACTGATCCTGGAATCGGTCATCGGCACCAACGGTGTGCTGATCCCGCCGCCCGGATATCTGGCCGGGGTTCGGGCGCTGTGCGACAAGTACGGGATCGTCTACATTGCCGACGAAGTGATGGTCGGGTTCGGGCGAATCGGCGAATGGTTCGCATGCCAGGCCTGGGATGTGACACCGGATCTGATCACGTTCGCCAAGGGCGTCAACTCCGGGTACATCCCCCTCGGCGGAGTGGTCATCTCGGAGAAGATCGCCTCGCAGTTCGACCACAAAGCCTATCCGGGAGGGTTGACCTACTCCGGCCACGTGCTCGGGTGCGCCGCCGGCGTGGCATCCATCGGAGTGTTCGAGCGCGACAAGATCCTTCCGCACGTGCGTCACGTCGGGGAGGACGTACTCGGTGCGGGCCTGTCGAAGCTGGCCGAATCTCATCCGAGCGTGGGTGAGGTGCGCGGCAAGGGATTCTTCTGGGCCGTCGAATTGGTCAAGGACGGCGAGACGAAGGAACCGCTGGTGCCGTTCGCCGCGTCGGGCAAGGACGCAGCGGCCATGGGCACGGTGACCGCCGCGGCGAAGTCACGTGGGCTGTGGCCGTTCGTGGCAGGCAACCGCCTTCAGATCGCGCCCCCGCTGACGACCTCGGAGGACGAGATTCGTCAGGGACTGGAAATCCTCGACGAGGTGCTGACGGTGGCGGACGGGTTCACCGTCGACGGGTGATCACAGCACCGCACCGGGATTGAGGATGCCTGCCGGATCGAGTGCGGTCTTGATCCGGCGGGTCAGTTCCATGACGTCCTCACCCACCTGATCGGGCAGCCAAGCCTTCTTGAGGCGACCGACGCCGTGTTCGCCGGTGATGGTGCCGCCCAAGGAAATTGCCAGATCCATGATCGCGCCGAATGCGATGTTGGCGCGCCGTGTCATGTCGGCGTCCTCGGGGTCGAAGACGATCAGAGGGTGGGTGTTGCCGTCGCCGGCGTGGGCGATGACCGCCACCAGCACGTCGTATTTCGTGGACAGCTCGGCGATTCCGTCGACCAGGGCCGGTAGTGCGGGCAGTGGAACCCCGACGTCCTCGAGCAGCAGGCTGCCGAGTCGTTCGACCGCGGGAATGGCGAATCGCCTTGCGGCAGCGAAGGCCTCACCCTCATCGGGGTCGTCGGTGGTGAAGACATCCGAGGCCCCGGCCTCGGTGCACGCGGCCGCCATGATCTCGATCTCGCGACCTCGGTCGGCACCGGGGGAGTCGGACCGAGCAATGAGCATCGCGGCCGCCTCGCGATCGAGCCCCATGTTCATGGCATCCTCGACGGCACCGATGGACGCGCGGTCCATGAATTCGAGCATCGACGGCCGCAAGTTCCGGGTGATGGCCAGAATGGCGGCGGTCGCGTCGTGCACCGACGCGAACGAGGCGACCACCGTACTGGCGGGAGGTTGCGCCGGAATCAATCGAAGAGTGATCTCGGTGATGATGCCCAGCGTGCCCTCGGAGCCGACGAACAGCTTCGCAAGGGACAGGCCTGCAACGTCTTTCAGGCGTGGCCCGCCCAGTCGGACGGCGGTACCGTCGGCCAGGACGACCTCGAGACCGAGAACGTAATCGGTGGTGACTCCGTACTTCACACAGCACAGGCCGCCCGCATTGGTGGCCGCATTGCCTCCGATGGAACACATCTCGAACGAGGACGGATCCGGTGGGTACCAGAGGCCGTGTTCCGCGACGGCCTTCTTGACCTCGACGTTGAGCAGCCCGGGTTGTACGACGGCGATGCGGGTCACCGGATCGACGGTGATCTCTCGCATCAACTCGGTGGTGAGCACGATTCCGCCGTCCACGGCGGTGGCTCCGCCGGACAAACCCGATCCGGCACCGCGCGGGACGACCGCCACGTTGTGCTCGGTGGCCCACCGCATCACGGCACGAACGTCCTCGGTGGACTGTGCGCGCACGACGGCCAGCGGGGTTCCGGCGTCGGGATCCTTCGCCCAGTCGCGTCGGTAGCCCTCGGTGATGTCCGGGTCGGTGACCACCGCGCCGGGCGAAAGAAGGGATTCGAGCTCGCTCAGGCGGGCATCTGCATCGGTCGTCACCGACATCTCGGTCTCCTCACGTCGAAAATGTGACCGTCGACACCCGAGTCTGTCACGGCCGCGCGTGCGGCGGAGTCGGGGTCGGTCGACGCTCGATCACTGATTGCGTTGCAGCGTCAGTTCTGCGAGTTCGGTGGCGGCGGCGCACGGGTCGGCCGGACTGCCGCCTCGGTACTGCACCCACCAGGTGATGACGCCCGAGTACGCCGCGCTGATTCCGCACGACGACGGGTCGGCCGGTCGTCGCGACAGGAACGCTGTGGTGCCGCCAACGGCAACGTCTTCGGTGGTGTAGCCGAGTCGATCGGCCAGCTCTCGCTCACGCGAGAGTGCATCGTTCTCGAACCAGGCGAAGGTCACGTCGATGAGTCCGCCTGCACCGATCCCGGTCCACATGCACACCGCACCGTAGAAGTACTGATCGACGAGGTCTGCTCCCACCGTTTCGGCGATGGTGGGATCCGGGACGGCGATGCACTCCTCGAGCAGCTTGTCGAACTGTCCGCTGCCGCCCGATCGAGCGGGTACCGCCGTACCGGTCACGGTGGTGGTGCATCCGGTACCGACGGCCGCAGTCACGAGGACAGCGGCGAGGACGCGACGGGTGGAATCGGTGGAAGGGAACGTCGTCATCGGGCTACTTCGCCTTCGAGATCGTGGATCTGGCCAGATCTTCGACGACGTCGCAGGAGTCACGGGGGCAGTCGACCACGTAGTTGACGGACCAGTGCACGAAGCCGTCCCCGTTCTCGACCCCGGCCTCGCACGACGCGCCCGACGCTGCTGCGGTGAATCCCGGGTGTCCGTCCACATCGATGCGCTCGATGGTGCGGCCGACGGCTTCGGCCACGGAACTCTCTCGGTCGATGGGGCTGCCGCGGTACCAGGTGAACATCGCGTACGCGCCGCTCGCGGATTCCCATCGGCATCGAACAGCGTTCTCGGACACCACCGTCAGATCGGGAACGGCCGTGAGTGTCTGCACTTCCGTGTTGTCCATCGACCCGCATTCACCGACGAAGAGCTCTTCGGTCACGGGCTGGTCGGCCGTCTCGGACGGATCCGGATCGGCTTCGGTGCCCGGTGTGTCGGAGCATCCGACCAGTACACACCCGACCGCCGCGATCAACGCTGTAACGGCCCTGGTGCGCACGAATGCGGACTTTACCCACCCTGCACGGCAGAGGGGGAGCGTTTGATAGAAGTGAGTCACATCAGTAACACCAGCCTCAGGCGTTACCAGATCGATGCGTCGCCGACACGCAAATTTGTAGTTCGCCACGCTAGCGTCCAGCGCAGCGAACCTCGCACCCCACGCGGTGCGAGTCGACAAGGAGGCTGCACCATGATCGATCCCGGAAGTGACTCCTGGAACTACGTGGCCGCGATGTTCTCGTACGAATTCCTCGGGGGCGGAATCGAATACGACACCATCGAGCGCATTCACCGAGGCGAGATCGACGAATGGGTTCAGGCGTTGACGCAGTCAGGGCTGTTCGATCGAGCAACCATCGCGCGCATTGCCGACTCGTGGCATCAGGCCCCTCGGCAGTTGTTCGACATGCTGGTGCTCGACGCGGACGAGATGACCGCCAGGCGGTGCTCGCTGGCATGGTCCTCGCTGGACCGGCTCGCACCACTTGCCCGCCTGGGCTGAAGTAAGGGTCAAGTACCGAGCAACCGCGTCCCCGACGCATCGACGACGATGGCCTGTTCGTCGGTCAACCCATGACAGTCGACACCGTCCCTGCGTAGGCGCTGCACCGTAGCGTGCCCCGAATCATTGTCGTCCAGAACAGAATTCAGATGCGGGACAATCGAGTAATCGACCAGGCCCAGTCCGATCCACACCGGATCGACACCGGTGGCGGGCCGAACCTCGCCAGGGTCGTCCGCGTCCTCGACTCCGATCAACGATGGTGCGGCCACACACGCGCCCGCACTGTATCCGCCGTACACGATCGATCCCCGCCGAACATGCTCGGTGAGGATCTCGTCTGCACCCGAGCGGGCGAGTTGAGCGCGCAGGACGAAGGTGTTGCCCCCGCGCACCCACACTGCACCGAAGCCGTCGAGTGCGCGCTCGAATGCGGCGGGCCGACCCACGTAATCGCGCAGATCCAGCTCGGCAGGCCGGTACCCGAGCGCCCGCAGCGGACCGAACTCGCTTCGGAGCGAGGACGTGCGAGCGGCGAGGGGCCACGCGTCCGATGCGTTCGCGATGATCGCGATATCGGACGGCGGCCCGGTGAGCTCGACGAAAGCGTCCGAGTGGCCGCCGAATCGATAGGACGACAGGAACAGCTTCATGCTGTCGATTCGCCGTTCAGCCGGGCCAACCCGACGCGAACGGCGTCCGCGACACGCTCGGGCTCACTCAGGCGACGTGTCACGAACCCGGCCGCGAACCGGAAGCGATCCCGGTGCCACCGGGGCACCACGTGCAGATGCAGGTGGAAGACCGTCTGAAACGCGGCCTTGCCGTCGTTGATGACGAGATTGGCTCCGTCGGCGCGCAGGTCCGAGTGGCGCACTGCGCGCGACAGGGTGTGTCCGACGCGAAACACGTCGGCGGCCGCGTCCGGATGGGTCGAGTTCAGATCGGTGGCGTGCTCGCGCGGGACGACGAGCAGGTGTCCGCGACTGACCGGCCGGATGTCGAGAAAGGCGATCGCGTGGTCGTTCTCGAACACACGGTGCGCGGGGGCGTCGCCGGCGACGATGGCACAGAAGATGCAAGATTCCACGGTTGTCACTGTAGGGTCCGATCATCACCGATAGACCTGTATGGCGTGCATCACAATTGCTCGTCCTGTAACCGCGGAATGCCGAACGGACTCGATTCAGAACGAATCGGACTGTGTTCCGGGTTACCCGCGGTCTGTCTCCTCTGGCTACTATCAGGGACCTTGTGCCTTTGTCGCATGGGTTCGTCCACTCGTCGCACGTTCGGGACCATCGGCCGATCAGTGGACACCATTCAACGCAGGAAGACGGAGATTTGGATACATCGCAGAGCACTGAGAAGGGTTCGGGATCCACGACTGTCGTCGGTGTGGTTCGGGAATCGGGGGAGGGCGAACGTCGCGTCGCCCTGGTGCCCAAGATCGTTGCCTCCCTGACGGGTAAGGGCGTGGAGATCGTCGTCGAATCGGGTGCCGGTCTCGGCGCACTGATTCCCGACGAGCTGTACGTCGCCGCCGGAGCGACCATCGGTGATCCATGGTCGGCGGACGTCGTGGTGAAGGTTGCGCCGCCGTCCGATGCCGAGATCGCCAAGCTGAAGTCGGGCTCGACGCTCATCGGATTCCTGGCACCGCGCAACGCGGAGAACAGCATCGGGGCGTTGAAGGCGGCCGGAGTACAGGCCTTCGCCGTCGAAGCGATCCCGCGGATCTCGCGGGCGCAGGTGATGGACGCACTGTCCTCTCAGGCCAACGTCGCCGGCTACAAGGCCGTGCTGCTGGCCGCGTCGGAGTCCACCCGGTTCTTCCCGATGCTCACCACCGCCGCTGGCACCGTCAAGCCCGCTACCGTGCTGGTACTGGGCGTCGGTGTGGCAGGTCTGCAGGCGCTCGCCACCGCGAAGCGTCTCGGCGGCCGCCCCACCGGGTACGACGTGCGACCGGAGGTGGCGGATCAGGTTCGCTCCGTCGGCGCGCAGTGGCTCGACCTGGGGATCGACGCCGCAGGCGAGGGCGGATACGCGCGTGAGCTGACCGAAGACGAGCGGGTGCAACAGCAGAAGGCTCTCGAAGAGGCCATCAAGGGATTCGACGTGGTCATCACCACCGCGTTGGTTCCCGGACGCCCCGCCCCGCGACTGGTCACGGCCGCAGCCGTCGAGGGCATGAAGCCCGGCAGCGTCGTGATCGACCTCGCAGGGGAAACCGGAGGCAACTGCGAACTCACCGAGCCCGGCGAGACGGTCGTCAAGCACGATGTCACCATCTGCTCGCCGTTGAACCTGCCGGCCTCGATGCCCGAGCACGCCAGCGAGCTGTACTCGAAGAACATCTCGGCATTGCTCGAACTCATGTTGGTCGACGGCAAGCTCGCCCCCGATTTCTCGGACGAGGTTCTCGCCGGTGCCTGCGTGACACGTGAGAAGGAGAACTGATGTACACCCCGCTGCTCGCGAACATCGCGATCCTGGTGTTGTCCGGGTTCGTCGGCTTCGCCGTGATCTCCAAGGTGCCCAACACCTTGCACACCCCGTTGATGTCGGGAACCAATGCCATCCACGGCATCGTCGTGCTCGGTGCCCTGGTGGTGCTCGGCAAGGTCGACGATCCGTCCATCGGCCTGCAGGTCATCCTGTTCGTCGCTCTCGTGTTCGGAACCGTCAACGTCATCGGTGGATTCGTGGTCACCGACCGCATGCTCGGCATGTTCAAGTCCAAGCCCGTTCCTGCCGAGGCCAAGAAGGGTGCTGACTCCTGATGGACAATCTCGTCAACATTCTCTACATCGTCGCCTTCGGCATGTTCATCTACGGCCTGATGGGTCTGACCGGACCGAAGACGGCCGTGCGTGGCAACCAGATCGCCGCGGTCGGCATGTTCCTCGCTGTCGTGGCGACGCTGATCTCCATCCGAGACACCGGCAACTGGATTCTGATCGTCGTCGGTCTGGTCGTCGGCGTTGCGCTCGGTATCCCGCCTGCTCGCCGGGTCAAGATGACCGCGATGCCACAGCTGGTGGCTCTGTTCAACGGCGTCGGCGGTGGAACCGTCGCGTTGATCGCCTGGGCCGAGTTCCTCGACACGTCGGGATTCTCGAACTTCAAGCACGGTGAATCACCGACTGTCCACATCGTCATCGGGTCGCTGTTCGCGGCGATCATCGGGTCGATCTCGTTCTGGGGATCACTGATCGCGTTTCTCAAGCTGCAGGAGACCCTGCCCGGTTCGCCCATCACCATCGGCAAATTGCAGCAGCCGCTCAACGCTCTGCTGCTGATCGGCGCTGTGGCCGCTGCAGTGGTCATCGGCATCAACGCCACTCCGGGCGGCGGGGTGTCGCAGTGGTGGATCGTTGCGGTTCTGGTACTCGCCGGAATTCTCGGTCTGACGGTGGTGCTGCCCATCGGCGGCGCAGACATGCCGGTCGTCATTTCGCTGCTCAACGCTCTGACCGGTTTGTCTGCTGCGGCGGCAGGTCTGGCGCTCAACAACACCGCGATGATCGTTGCAGGCATGATCGTCGGCGCGTCCGGCACGATCCTGACCAACCTCATGGCCAAGGCCATGAACCGATCCATTCCGGCAATCGTCGCCGGTGGATTCGGCGGCGGTGACGCAGCTGCAGGTCCCGCCGGCGCAGGTGGGGGAACGGCGAAGGCCACGTCCGCAGCCGACGCTGCCATCCAGATGGCGTACGCCAACCAGGTCATCGTCGTTCCCGGATACGGCCTCGCCGTTGCGCAGGCACAGCATGCGGTCAAGGACATGGCCAAGCTGCTCGAGTCGAAGGGTGTCGAGGTCAAATACGCCATTCACCCCGTCGCCGGTCGCATGCCCGGGCACATGAACGTGCTCCTTGCAGAGGCCGACGTCGCATACGACGCGATGAAGGAGATGGACGACATAAACGACGAGTTCGCCCGTACCGATGTCACGTTGGTCATCGGCGCGAACGACGTGACCAATCCGGCTGCGCGCAACGATCCGTCGAGCCCGATTCACGGCATGCCGATCCTGAACGTCGATCAATCGAAGTCGGTCATCGTTCTCAAGCGGTCGATGTCGTCCGGATTCGCAGGTATCGAGAACCCGTTGTTCTTCGCCGAGGGCACCTCGATGCTGTTCGGTGACGCGAAGAAATCGGTTTCCGAGGTGACCGAGGAGCTCAAGGCTCTCTAGTCGCGAGCAGTCAGCAGCCTCGATGGGGCGCTCCCGTTGTTCATCACCGGGAGCGCCCCGTCTTGCGTCGAACCGCCAGCGCGGCCGTGTCGAGCGGGTTGCGGGCTTCACGGGCAGCTGCATCGGGTGAGAAGAGCATGACGATCGAGCACGCCGGCCACCACACGAACACGATCGATGCTGCGCTCACGATCCCGGTGATGGACGCGGATCCGACGATCAGGGCGGCCGCCGCCACCGCGAGCGTCGCGACAGTTCCCAGACCGAGGATCACGGGCCGCCACGCCGCGGACGCCACCATGGATGCAGCTCCGAGCAGCGAGGCCACGGCGACGAGTTGACCGCTCGGAAGGTCTGCGGACGCCGTCGTGGCTCCCATGATCTCGCGAGCGAGCGCACTGGTCACGACGGCACCGATGGTGCAGGCGATCACCACCCCGATGCCGAACGGCAGCTTGCGTATCAGCGCCACGACCGCGAGCGCGGCCACGGCGATCAAGACGGCGGTCACATCGATCGCATCGAGTACGTGAGCGGCCAGTGCCGAGCCGGGGATGGATTCCCCGAACGTCGAGGGTGCGGCGTGCGGCGCCAACATCAGGAAGATCAGCAGCAGGACTGCGGAGGCACCTGACACGGCCGACCGCACGACGACCGCTCGCCGGCGTGGACGGCTCGAGGTGGTGGACGGCACGGCAGGCGTCTCGGCGTCGGGGGATGCGCGGATCGGTCCGGAATCCAGGCTCGGTGGAGGCATGAGTGCCACGGTGCCCGAACCGGCTGAACGCAGGATGTGAGGAACATGGGAAGCGGCTGATTCTTGCCGTGGTAACGATTCGATCACACCGCACGGTCTGAGCGGAATCATGCAGTTTCGAGTAGCGGTGGCCGCCAGTCAAATTCTCCGAGTCGGTTTGGCCGATCCATTCGGGGGCGGAAACTGGTTTGTGGGGGCCAAGCGGGCCACTGACCTGGAATAGAATCGAGTGGATTCGATCGGCGATGCTCGCATTCCTGCCGCCGAATCGCGCCCTCTGGTGGTCCTCGGTCCGCTCAGCTGGGCGTTTGTCCTTCGATTGTTCAGCGTCACAGCATTTCGCAATGCGAGCTATGACTTCGTTGCAAGGCGTTGATTGGATGGGTCCATGTGTGTGACGATACTCACATAGTCCAGTTCACCCTGGGCGAGACCGTCCGAAAGGGCGTAGTTTCAGCCGCATCGGAAACCCGGATTCGGCCGTTACACCCAAATCGATAACGATCTGGAAACGGACCGTGGTGCCCGTCACAGCCCGCCGGAATCGGGTACTCGACAGCTACGGACGCCGGAAACTCGAAGGAGAAGAACATGACCGCAATGTCTCAGGGACAGCTCGACATGGTCCGCGCGTTCTTTTGCAACGAGTTCGAAGCGGATTCCCTCGACCGATCAATCGTGCCGGAGCCCACCGCCGAGGCAGTCGCCGAGTGGATCGATGCACTGACCAACAGCGGCCTCTTCGCTCCCGCCGAGGTACGCAACATCTCCTCGGTGTGGGCGGCCGAGCCGGAGACGCTGGTAGCAATGCTGATCGGCGAAGTGGACGAAATCGCCGTCAAGCGTCACGGAGCAGCGGTGCCGGCCGCAGCAGTTGCCACACCGGCTCTGATCCCCGCCTTCGTGCGCGCCAGCTGACTCGCCCCGGGCCCGGAGTCTTTCGCACCAGGGCAGGTTCCGCTTCGCTACTATCGGTCGAATTCCGATGACGGCAGTCGACAACGGTGTCGCGCGGCGAAGTGAGGGTTCTGTATGGGCGCAGTGGGACTGGACGAGGACGCAGTATCGACCTGGATCGCAGGATTGGGGATCGGCGCAACCTCGCCTCTCACCTTCCAGCGAATCGGCAACGGTCAGTCCAATCTCACCTATGCCGTGCGCGACGCCGGTGGCAGCAGCTGGGTACTTCGGCGTCCACCACTGGGGCATCTGCTGGCGTCCGCACACGACGTGGTGCGCGAACATCGAATTCTTTCCGGACTGCAGAACACGGCGGTGCCGGTTCCGAAGATGATCGCGATCACCGAGGATCCTTCGGTGTCCGAGGTCCCGCTCGTGCTGATGAGTTTCGTCGACGGGATCGTCGTCGACTCGGTGGCGGCAGCCGAACAACTCGACCCCGATCACCGACGCCGCGTCGGGCTCGGCCTCACGGTGGCACTGTCCGACATCCACCGCGTCGATCTCGACTCCTCGGGTCTGGCAGATCTGGCCAGTCACAAGCCGTACGCCGCTCGCCAACTCGCCCGGTGGACCAAGCAGTGGGAATCCTCGCGCACTCGCGACGTACCCGGTATCGATTCGCTGGCAACTCGATTGGCAGCGGGGATTCCTCCGCAGCACGAAGTGACCCTGGTACACGGAGACTTCCACCTCAGCAACGTCATCACGGCCCGCGACGACGGTCGTGTCGCGGCGGTCGTCGACTGGGAGCTGTGCACACTCGGAGATCCGTTGGCGGACCTCGGCGGCCTGCTGGCCTACTGGCCGCAAGCCGACGACGGGGTCGCCGGTCCGTTCATGGCGTCGACTCTGCCGGGCTTTCCCACTCGGGCCGAGCTCGTCGAGTCGTATGCGCAACACACCGGGCGCGACGTCTCCGATGTCGGATTCTGGCAGGTGCTGGCGTTGTGGAAGCTCTCGATCATCGCCGAAGGTGTCATGCGCCGTATGGAAGCCGACTCGCGAAACCGGGCCGTGGCAGGCGGGCCGACCACGACGCTCATCGACGACATCGTCACCAGGGCGTTGCGTACAGCCGACGAGATCGGCCTGTAGTCGGTCAGATCGACCCGGTCCCGATCACCAGAGTCCGCGCTGCGCTCTCGATTTCGGGCGGAATCGCCACCGGTCTACGCGTTGTCCCGTCGACGTACACGTGTACGAATCGACCCCTCGCCGCCAGCTCCAACGCATCGTTGCCTGCCTCGCGGAACAACCCGAGCGAGTACACGATGCTACGGGTGCCCAGCTTCTCGACGGCCAAGCCCACCTGAAGGCGATCCGGAAAGCTCAACTCGGACAGGTAGCGGCACGAGGTTTCGGCGACGACACCGATCGCCGGCAGTGTGCGGATGTCGAGTCCGGTCGTCTCCATCAACCAACCGTTGACGGCGGTATCGAAATACGCGTAGTAGGTGACGTTGTTGACATGGCCGTAGTGGTCGTTGTCGTCCCATCGCGTTGTCACGGGCCACAGAGCCGGATAGTCCGATGCGTGCGACAACTCCGGCCCTGGGTTCACCTGATCGGTCATGAACGTGACCCTAACCAGTGGCGTCGGCAGCGGGCGTCGCAGGGGACTGCCGACGCAGGATCGCTCGGACCACCAGACCGACGACCAAGGCCCAGAATGCGGAGCCGATTCCTGCGAACGTCAGGCCGGAAGCGGCGACGAGGAACGTCAGAACGGTCGCCTCTCTGTCCGATGCATGTTCGAGTGCACTGAACAGTGATGCCGCGAGAGTTCCCAACAAAGCAAGTCCGGCAACGGTTTCGACCACGCCTGCCGGGGCTGCGGCAACCAGGGTTGCCAATGCCGCGGACAGCAGCGCCAACACCAGATACGAGGAACCCGCGGAGAAGGCCGCGACCCAACGCCGCTTCGGGTCCGGATGGGCACTGGGATTCGCCGCGAGCGCAGCGCTGATCGCGGCGAGGTTGATCGTGTGCCCACCCGCGAATGCGCCCAGGACAGTTCCGGTTCCGGTGACCGTCATCGACGCCCGCCAAGGAATTCGGAAGCCGAACGACGCCATGACGGTGGTGCCCGGGATGTTCTGCGACGCCATGGTGACGATGTACAGCGGCACCGCTATACCGATCGTCGCCTGCCAGGTCCAGTGCGGAACCGTCCAGTCGATTCGAGGGATCAGATCGGACGCCGCGATGGGTGTGCCGCCGCCGATCAAGTCCGCTGCGATGACTGCAGCCGCCGCGAGGAACGCAGCGGGCACCGCCCAGCGCGCACTGAATCGAAGTACCACGAGCCAGACGAGTACCACCGGCGCTATCCGAGCAGGTGAGTCGGCAAACGCACCGACCGGTGCCGCGCACAGCGGTAGCAGCACTCCGGCCAACATCGCCTGAGCGAGTGGTACCGGAATCTTCGACACCGCAGCGCCGAGTCTGGGCCACAGGCCCGTCAGGACGATCAGCACCCCGACAGTGACGAAGGCACCCACAGCGGCGGGCCACCCTCCGACGACCACACCGGTTCCGGCGAGCAGCGCAGCGCCCGGCGTCGACCACGCCAGGGTGATGGGCTGTCGATATCTGCGTGCGAGCCACATCATGCCCACCGCCTGCGTGACACAGAGCGCCAGCAATCCCGAGGCCGCCTCGGTCGGGCTGGCACCTACTGCCCGCAGGCCCGTCAGCACGACAGCGAACGAGCTGGTGAAGCCGACCAGTGAGGCCACGATTCCAGCGCTGACAGGGGTCGAGAGTGGCGTCGGTCTGTCGGCGGCGTCGGCTGTGGTCACGACTGACGATGATGCACTGTGGGCCGTCGCCTGTCGCGTCGTTTCCCCTCGAGCCGAGTCGGCGCCACCAGTCCGTGGCCGAATGCTGTCGGGGCACCGTCGACGTGACGTAGTCTCTTGGTTGGACCGGACCAGTCCGTACCGCTGGTTCGGCGAGTGACGGAAAGGCCGGCGCAGTGGTGATGCCCGTACATCTGAGGGACAGTCAAGTCCCGAAGCACGAACAGCTTCGCGCAATTCTGTTGCACCGCTGCACCAAGGAGCTGCAACCCGGCGATCTGATGCCCAGCGAGCGAAAACTGATGGAGGACTACGGCGTCAGCCGCATCACCGTCCGCGAGGCCATCGGCCAGCTCGTCAACGACGGACACCTGGTTCGGGTCCGTGGCAAGGGCACGTTCGTGGCCAGTCGCACCGTGCAGTCTCGTTTGCACCTGGCATCGTTCTCCGAGGAGATGCGCGCGCAGGGGCTGACGCCTACCACGGTGGTGCTGTTCGCGCGGCTCGAAAGCCCCTCGGCGGCAACGACTCGTGCTCTCGGCCTGGCCGACGGAGAACAGACCTACCACGTCAAGCGTCTACGGCTGGCCGACGCCGAACCGGTCAGCGTCGACGACGCGTGGTACCGGGCTTCCCTGCTACCCGGCCTGATCGAGCACGATCTGAGCAAGTCTGTGTACGAGGCCGTCCAGATCCACTACGGGTTGACCATCGACCGGGCCGAGCAGACCGTCAAAGCCACTGCGGCAGACAGTGATACCGCCACCCTGCTCGGCACCAAGCGCGGCGCCCCCGTGCTGTATTTCGACCGAGTCTCCTTCAGTGGCGACGAGCCGCTCGAACATACCGAGAGCTGGTACCGCTGCGATCGGTACCAATTGTCGATGGAAGTCGAAGGCGGGCGACGCACCCCGCAGCGTCGGTGAGATCAGGGCAGCTCGAACAGTAGGTCGCCCACTGCCACGGAGTTGTCGATGCTCGCACTCGTGACCGAATCCGGCTTCGAATCCATCAACACCACCGGAACGACATCCGAGTAGCCCGCCGCCGCGATCGCTGCGGGATCGTAGGTGACGACGAGGTCGCCGGCCTCGACTCGATCGCCCTCTGCTGCAACGAGTTCGAAGCCCGCGCCCCTCATCTTCACGGTGTCGATGCCGATGTGCACCAACACGCCCGCCTTGTCCTCGGTGAAGACGACGAACGCGTGCGGGTGAAGTTTGAGGATCGTGCCCGCGACCGGTGAACGAACCTCGACGGACCCGTCGTTCGGAGCCGGGCGTAGTGCGACACCGGAGCCGACCATCTGCGCCGAGAACACCGGGTCGGGCACGTCGGCGAGCGAGATGACCTGCCCGGCAACCGGGCTGAGGATCGCCCTTGCGCTCACAGGATGTCGCCGATGTCTTCTGCGAGCGTGTCCGCTTCGGGACCGACGATGACCTGAACGGCGGTTCCCTTGTGAAATACGCCGTGGGCACCTGCTGCCTTGAGCGCCGCCTCGTTCACCAACGACCCGTCCTTCACCTCGGTGCGCAGCCGAGTGATGCACGCTTCGATCTCGACGATGTTGTCGGCACCGCCGAGGCCTTCGACGATCGCGTCCGCTTTGGACATGTGGATTCTCGCTTTCTGTCGGCTTGTATCTGTCGGGTGGATCACACGGCCGGGTTGACACGAGCCTGCCACCTGGCCAAACTACAACTGGTAATGACCGGACAGTACCCCTGATGGCATCCGGTCACAACAGCGAAATTGCCCTCGAAGGACCAGCCTCGAAGAGAAGGTCGCCATGACCCCGAAGAAGACGGACTCGATCGATACCGAGCCGAAGAAGGAATCACGATCATTGGCCGGGCTGCAGCGGTTCGGTCGCAGCCTCATGCTGCCGATCGCTGTTCTGCCCGCAGCCGGAATTCTCCTGCGGCTCGGTCAGGACGACCTGCTGGGGAGGTTCAGCGCACTGAAGACCACTGCTGCGGTCATCTCCGCGGCAGGCCAGTCGGTTTTCACCTGGCTTCCCCTCATCTTCGCGGTCGGTATCGCCATCGGCTGGGCCAAGAAGTCCGATGGTTCGACCGCGCTCGCAGCTGTGGTCGGCTACATGGTGATGAACGGAGTCTTCACGGCAATGTCGCCGGTCGTGCTCGACGGAGAGGTCGATGCCAACGGTGACCCGGCAGTGATCGACTACGGCGTGTTGGCAGGCATCGTCATCGGACTGCTCTCGGCAATTCTCTGGCAGCGTTTCTATCGACAGAAGCTGCCTGATTATCTCGGCTTCTTCAGCGGCCGTCGTCTGGTGCCGATCATGACGGCGATCACCGGTCTCGTCGTCGCCGTGATCATGTCGTTCGTGTACCCACTCTTCTACAGCGCTCTCCAGTGGGTGGGCAACACCGTCGCCGACCACAGCGTGGTGGGTAGCGGAATCTACGGCTTCGCCAACCGCATGCTCATTCCCACAGGGCTGCACCACATTCTGAACTCCGTCGTCTGGTTCCTGGTGGGGGACTACCAGGATGCAAGCGGTCAATTGGTCCGCGGCGATCTGAACCGGTTCTTCGCCGGCGACCCGTCCGCCGGAGTGTTCATGACCGGATTCTTCCCGATCATGATGTTCGCACTTCCCGCTGCGGCATTCGCGATCTACCGCAACGCCAAGCCGTCGCAGAAGAAGATCGTCGGCGGAATCATGTTGTCCACCGGCCTGACTGCCTTCGTCACCGGGATCACCGAGCCGCTCGAATACTCGTTCATGTTCGTGGCCTGGCCGCTCTACATCATCCACGCGGTGTTGACCGGAACCTCTATGGCGCTGACCAATGCCCTCGGAATCCATGACGGATTCTTCTTCTCCGCCGGTGGCATCGACTACCTGCTGAACTACGGAATCGCCACCAAGGCATGGCTGCTCATTCCAATCGGCCTGGTGTACGCGGTGATCTACTACTTCCTGTTCAGCTTCGTCATCAAGAAGTGGAACCTGCGCACCCCCGGACGTGAGGACGACGCTGTGCTCGAACCCGACCGGGCATGACCGCATCCACTGCAACGACGCTCCGAGGGCGTGTCGTCACGCGCGACCAGGTGATCGAGGACGGCGTCGTCGCGTCGACGGGAGACCGGATCTCCTGGGTCGGACCGGCATCGGCATGGACCGGTGATCGAGCACCGCACACGAATTCGACGATCCTCCCCGGGTTGATCGATCTGCACTGCCACGGTGGAGCGGGGGCTTCGTTTCCCGATTCACCGGCCGTCGATCTCATGACGGCGGTGCGGCATCACCGCTCCCGCGGGACCACGACGATGCTCGCCTCACTGGTGTCGGCACCGCCGGAACGACTGATCGAGCAGACGTCGCTGTTGGCCGATCTGTACGAGTCCGGTGACATCGCAGGCGTCCACATCGAGGGGCCGTTTCTCTCGGTCGCCCGCTGCGGCGCACAGGACCCGGCCTCGCTGCGCAGCGGAGATCCCGGACTGCTGCACGACATACTGGCCGCGGGCCGGGGAGCCGTGCGGTCGATGACCCTTGCGCCCGAGATCGACGGTTTCGCTGCCGTAGCAGAGATGTTGCGGGAGAACGGCATACTGCCGAGCATCGGGCACACGGACGCCGATGCGCTCACCACCCGACGCGCTGTCGAGTCGCTGGGAGACGGTCCGATGACGGCCACGCACCTGTTCAACGGAATGCCGACCTGGCATCATCGATCGCCGGGCCCAGTGAGCGAGTGCCTGGCGGCCGCGGCCCGCAGCGTGATGGTGCTCGAATTGATAGGCGACGGAGTGCATCTCGCCGACGAGACCGTGCGCGCGGTGTTCGATCTCGTCGGTGGCGCACAGATCGCGCTGGTGTCCGACGCGATGGCCGCGGCCGGAATGCCGGACGGTCGCTACCGACTCGGACCACTGGATGTGACCGTCCAGCACTCGGTCGCACGGTTGTCCCGCGACGCAGACTCCGAGACCGCTCCGATCGCGGGCGGAACCGCGACCGTGCTGGACCTGGTGCGCCGCGCCGTGCTGGACGCCGGCGTGCCCATTGTCGAAGCGGTCCGGGCCGCATCGTCGACTCCGGCGGCATCGATCGGACTCGGCTCCGACATCGGGTGCCTCGAACAGGGCATGAGAGCCGACGTGCTGGTGGTCGACGCGGCGTTCGAGCCACTACAGGTGATCAGAAGCGGAACTGCACTCAGAGAGGACAGCTAGATGGAGGTCGTGATCCTCGAGGGGGTCGACGCAGTGGATCGAACGGCCGCCGACATCGTCGAACGAGTGGTGCGAGCCGGTCCGGCTGTACTGGGACTGGCGACCGGGTCGACCCCGGTGGGCACCTATCGCGAGTTGGCGCGACGGCATCGGGACGACGGCCTGTCGTTCGCGCGATGCCGAGCCTTTCTCCTCGACGAATACATCGGACTGGCGAAAGCAGCCGAGCAGTCCTACTTCTCGTTCATTCGAGACAACTTCGTCGACCACGTCGACCTGGACGACGCCGCAGTGTTCTCGCCCGACGGCGAAGCGGACGACATCGCGGCGGAGGCGCAGCGGTACGACGCGGCGATCGCGGCGGCAGGCGGCATCGATGTTCAGATCCTCGGAATCGGCACCGACGGACACATCGGCTTCAACGAGCCCGGATCTTCACTGCGATCGCGGACGCGGGTCAAGACGCTGACCGAACAGACTCGCGCCGACAATGCCCGTTTCTTCGATTCGCCCGAGGACGTGCCGCATCACGTACTGACGCAGGGTCTCGGCACCATCGACGAGGCCCGTCACCTGGTGTTGATCGCAACGGGGGAGTCGAAAGCGGACGCGGTGGCGGCGGCCGTCGAAGGACCGCTGTCGGCGCACTGTCCGGCGTCGGCGATCCAATGGCACCCGCACGCAACGGTGCTGTTGGACGAGGCCGCGGCGGCGTCGCTCGCACTCGCGGACTACTACCGGTACGCCTATGCAAACAAGCCCCGGTGGCAGCACCTGTGAGTCAGCTGCGCGAGAACTCCGATGCGCGCGCGATCTGGTCGTCCGACGGCCGCACTCCGGTGTAGAGGACGAACTGTTCTGCCGCCTGCAGGGCGATGACCTGAGCGCCGGTGATCACGGGCTTGTTCGCCGCTCGGGCAGCAACGATCAGCGGCGTCTCCGACGGCATGGCGACGACGTCGAACACGGCCTTCGCTGCGTCGATCTGCTCGACGGTGAACGGTGCCGAATCAGCGTCCGGTCCGCCGGCCATACCCACCGGAGTCACGTTCACCAGCAGGTCTGCGCCCACTGCGTCTCCAGACCAGTCGTAGCCGTAGGACTCGGCGAGCACCGGGCCGGTGTTCGTGTTGCGGGCGACGACGGTGCCCCGGGTGAAACCCGAATCCCGCAGTGCGGCAACGACAGCCTTGGCCATACCGCCGCTGCCGGTGACGGCCACCGAGTAGTCGGTCGAGAAGCCGCTCGCGGCGAGTAGGTTCGCGACGGCCTGGTAGTCGGTGTTGTACGCGTGCAGGACGCCGTTCTCGTTGACGATCGTGTTGACGGATTCGATCGCGCTCGCCGACTCGTGCATCACGTCGACCAGTTCGATCACATCTTCCTTGAACGGCATCGACACGGCGCAGCCTCGGATGCCCAGCGCGCGAACACCCCCCACCGCGGCGGCGAGGTCGGTGGTGGTGAACGCCTTGTAGACGAAATTCAGGTTCAATTCGTCGTAGAGATAGTTGTGGAAGCGAGTTCCGATATTGCTCGGTCGGCCGGACAGGGACATACAGAGCTGTGTCTCACGGTCGAGGAAGCTGCGCGGGTGTGCTGTTGCCATCGCTGAGACGTTACGCCGCGCACGTCGAGGCGACCGAAGCGAGAACACTCCGATCGTCCTGGGTGATCGGCAACTCGTACTGCGCAGCGACCGAGAGGTACTTGCCCGCGTAGAAGCAGTGGTAGGCCGCGTTCGGCGGCAACCATTGCGAGGGTGTCTTGTCGCTCTTGCTCTGATTGTCTGCTCCGTTGACCGCGAGCAGATTGAACGCCACGTCGTTGGCGAACCGAACGCGTTTGTCGGGCGACCACATGTTCGCGCCCATATCCCACGCAGCGGACAGCGGGTAGACGTGATCGATCTGAATCTTTCCGGCGTCGGACTTGGTGAACTGCATCGGCTCACCGGAGTACGGGTCTGCGAGCGAACCCGACAGCACGACGCAGTCGCGGGTGCCCGCCCGGAACTCGACCCCGGTCATCGACAGCGCCAGGACGTTGTCGCGGGTACCGCAACCGTCGTGGCCGCCCGGCCCGTCGTAGTCGTCCGTCCATGCCGGGCCGAACACACACCCTTCGCCGCTCTTGCACCCGCGCTCGTAGCCGAGAGCATCGGGTCGGTCGGCGACCACACGAACCTGGGCAAGCAACTGCTCGATCTGGGTGCGAGTGGGGCTACCGGGAGCCGGTTCGGCGGGGGAGAAGCCGGGGACGACGGGCCGGTCGCACGAGCCGAACACAGCCATCACGGCCGCGGCGATCGCCAGCAGTACCGCCACCCACAGCTTTCTCACGCACGCCCCATCGTCGATCTTGTTGTTCGGTCATCGGTCCTCGCGACAGCAGTGTGCCGGAAGGTCCCGACAGTTCTCCGCCGACACGAGTCCGGCATCAGCGAACCTCGACGACGACCTTGCCGAGCACGTGCCCGTCCTCGACGAGGGCGAGAGCCTCACCCGCACGTTCGAGCGGGAACACATGGTCGATTCGCGGACGAATGACGCCCGACGCGGTCAGGTCCGCCAGCCGCGCAAATGCCGCGGTGGTGCGGTCGCGATCGACTCCGGAACCGCCCCACTGCGCTGCGAGCACCGGGTCTGCGACGCTGACGATCGGCACCCCCGCGGTCACTGCGGTCGCGGCGGCGCGCAAGCTGTCGCCTCCGACGAGATCGATGATGCCGTTCACCGGTCGTGACATCGAGTCGACGAAATCGGGGCCGGAGGCGAGAAATTCTGCGTCGAGGCTCTCGATCCACTCCCGCTTGCCAGCGCTCGCGACCGCGAGAACGTCGATACCGTCGGCTCGCGCGAGTTGCAGAACGGTCGAACCCACGCCGCCACCCGCGCCCAGCACCAGGATGGAATCACCCGCGCCGACGGCGAGTCGGCGCAGCGCGTCGTACGCGGTTCCGGCAGCCACCGGCAGCGTGGCCGCGGCTGCCCACGAGACGGCTTCCGGCTTGTGGGCACTGCTCGACGCGTTGAGCACGGTGTACTGCGCATAGCCTCCGTATCCCGACGCGGTGGCTCCGAACACGTGGTCGCCCACCGCGAAGTCGGCCACATCGCCGCTGACCGACACGATCGTGCCCGATACTTCCCGACCCAGAACCGCGGGCAAGGTGATCTGCACGGTGTCCTTGCGGTTGCCCGCCCGCACCTTCCAATCCGCGGGATTGACCCCGGCGGCGTGGACCGCGACGAGAATCTGCCCCGGTCCCGGCTCGGGGACAGGGAGGTCGAGAAGGTATTCGGTGTCGGGTCCGCCGTATTCACTGAAGCCGTACGCGATCATGTACATACTGTGCCTCACCCAGCGACCCGCTCGGGAGCGCCTCACCTGAAGTGTGTCGGTGCTTGCTGATTGGATGGACCGATGCTGCACGGTCTCTGGTCTCCCGGTGCCGGGCTGATGCTGTGGGACGACGAGATCACCACCGGCGACGAACCCGATCTGCCGCCGACCCACGCGCACGTGCTCACCAGAACGTTCCGGCACCGTGCCGCGGTGTCGTTTCCGTCATCCGGACGCACCTCCACCGCGCAGGCCCCGGTACAGGTTCCGGCCATCGCACTCGCCCCGCACGACGGTGCCGACCTGCTGTTGCGGACGCCGTCCGACCACCCGTCGATCTCCGGTGACCTCCGCTACCTGGCGCACGTCGCCCGCGGAATCGAACGCTGGGTCCGCGGCGGTCGCGTCGTTCCGGCCCTGAAGTTGATGGACGGGCAGTGGTGGCCGCGGTGGCGTCTGGTCGGGGGCGAACGTCAACGTGCCTGGCTCAGCGAACTCGCCGTCGCGATGCCCTCGGTGCAGCGTGCGGGTGAGCGGCCCAAGAAGATCCTCGACGACATGGTGGAGGAGCTCACCGATCCGATCGTCAGATCGGTTCTGGGCAGACCCGACTCGGAGCATCCGCTGTTGTCGGCTCTGATTCGCGACGACCCGTATGCCGATGGCACCCAACAGATGTCGACGTTGCTCGAGAACTGGCGTGGAAGCCTCACCGTCGACGAGCCGTCCCTGGTGCTCCGCCTGCTCGAACCCGATGACGATGACGCCGTCGACAGTTCCTCCGAGGACGCAGTGGAGTCCTACTGGACGCTGCAGGTGTGTCTGCGAGCCGATGGCGAAGCGCCGCGACCGGTTCCGATGAGCCGCAAGGTCGATGCCACTCTGCTCTCCATCGCCGTGCGCAAGCTCGGCGACGCCGTGGCGGCGTACCCGAGACTGCGCGATCTGCCGTCTCAGGAAGGCACCCTCGATCTGTTGCTTCCGACGTCGGTGGTCATCGACCTCGTCGAACACGGTGCGACGGCACTGCAGGCCACCGGGACGACGGTTCTGTTGCCTCGGGCCTGGACGAGGCTGGATCCGTCGATGAGGCTGCGCGTCGAGTCACCGGCGGTGACGAAAGCGGCAGCCGATCGGGCGGTCGGCATGGACGAACTGGTGTCCTACGACTGGCAGCTCCAACTCGGCGACATGGTGCTCACCGAGGCGGAGATGAACAGGCTCGCCGTCTCGAAGGGCGATCTCGTACGGCTCCGCGGTCAGTGGGTGTTGGCCGACGGCGGTCAGCTCGCGCGGGCTGCCAAGTACGTCGCCGAGCATCACGGTGACGGGACTGCGCTGAGCACGCTGATGCGCGAGATGACTCTGGCCGATCCACCGCCGGCTCCGGTCCAGGACATTCGTGCCTCGGGATGGGCGGCCACGTTGCTCGAGCCCGGTGTGGTGCCGGAGACGATCCCCGTACCGGCCGGTGTGAACGCGACTCTGCGGCCGTATCAGCAGCGTGGGCTCGATTGGCTCGCGTTCATGAGTCGGCTCGGTCTCGGGGCGGTACTCGCCGACGACATGGGGCTGGGCAAGACGCTGCAGGTGCTGACACTGCTCGCGCACGAGAAGAGTTCGACGCCGACGCTGCTGGTGGCACCGATGTCGGTGGTCGGCAACTGGCAGCGTGAGGCGGCGAAATTCACTCCGGCACTGCGAGTTCTGGTGCATCACGGTCCGACGCGACTACGCGACGAGGAGCTCGACCGGGCGATCGCCGAGCACGATCTGATCGTCACCACGTACGCGCTGATGGCCAAGGATCGCGCGCAGCTGGCGGAGCAGACGTGGCGTCGTGTGGTCCTCGACGAGGCGCAACACATCAAGAACTCGGGGACCGTGCAGGCCAAGGCGGCGCTCGCGATCCCCGCGGATCACAAGCTGGCGCTCACCGGAACGCCGGTCGAGAATCGTCTCGACGAGCTGAGGTCCATTCTCGACTTCGCCAATCCGGGAATGCTCGGTAGGCCGTCGGACTTTCGAAAGCGATTCTCGGTTCCGATCGAGCGAGAGAACGACGAGAGCGCAGTCTCGCGTCTGCGCGCCATCACCTCGCCGTTCATTCTGCGTCGCGTCAAGACCGATCCGACGGTCATCTCGGATCTGCCCGAGAAGAACGAGATGACCGTGCGCGCCAACCTGACGGCCGAGCAGGCTGCGCTGTACAAGGCCGTCGTCGACGAGATGATGGCGCAGATCGCCGACGCGAAGGGTATGAAGCGCAAGGGTGCGGTGCTGTCCGCGCTCACTCGTCTCAAACAGGTGTGCAATCACCCCGCTCATTTCCTGTCCGACGGCTCGCCGGTGCTCAAGAGGGGGCAGCATCGTTCCGGCAAGATCGGTCTGGTGGAGGACATGCTCGACTCGATTCTGGGTGACAACGAGAAAGCGTTGTTGTTCACGCAGTTCCGGGAGTTCGGTGAGCTCGTGGCACCCTACTTCGCCGAACGATTCGGCACCGAGGTGCCGTTCCTGCACGGCGGCGTGAGCAAGACCAAGCGCGACGAGATGGTGGAGAAGTTCCAGACCGACGACGGTCCGCCGATCATGATGCTCTCGCTCAAGGCCGGCGGCACCGGGTTGAATCTCACGGCCGCCAATCATGTCGTTCATCTGGATCGATGGTGGAATCCGGCGGTGGAGAATCAGGCGACGGACCGGGCCTTTCGCATCGGGCAGCGCAAGAACGTCGAGGTGCGCAAACTGCTGTGCGTCGGCACCGTGGAGGAACGGATCGACTCGATGCTCGTCTCCAAGCAAGACCTGGCGAATCTGGCGGTGGGCACCGGCGAGAACTGGGTGACCGAGATGGACACCGCGGAGCTGCAGGAACTGTTCCGCCTCAGCGAGGATGCGGTGGGGGAGTGATGGTCGACTTCTCGCAGTACGGCAAGCGGCGAAAAGCCAAGGGCGGCATCGAGTCCAGAAACAAGCGCGGCGCGTTCGGGCAGACGTGGTGGGGCAGGCATTTCGTGGCGGCCATGGAAGACCTCGCGGATCCGGGTCGGATTGCTCGGGGCAGAACGTATGCGCGCCAAGGGCAGGTGCTCACTCTCGGTGTCGAGCGCGGGCAGATATACGGCGAGGTGCAGGGCAGTCAGCTCGAGCCGTTCTCGGCCTCGGTCACCGTCGACCCGCTCACGCAGGGTGAAGTAGCCGCGCTGGTCGGCAGGGTGCGATCGAACCCCGGCATGCTGGCCGAGCTGGCTTCCAATGCCATTCCGCAGGCACTGGCGTCGGTGTTGCTGCCGCACGACAAGGGGCAGCTCGATTTCGACTGCACATGCCCCGACGACGGGTGGCCCTGCAAACACGCGGCGGCTCTGATGTACATCGCCGCCGAGCACATCGACGCGTCCGCCGCGACCATCCTGACGTTGCGTGGAGTCGATCTCGATCAACTGATCGAAGGTGTCGGTGACGGGGACGACGAGTTCGACCCCGATGACTGGTTCGCCGATCGCGCGTCTTTCCCCGAACTTCCCCAGGTGTCGTTCGCCCCCGCGGTGGACGATCTCGATCCGTTGATCCTGCGCCGAATCTTCCGCGCCGACGGCTCGACCGAGGCCGAGGTCAGTCGCGCCGGCGCCGATCTGAGGCAGTTCTACGACCGGATGTGACCACTCCTGGACTTACATGGACATCCGACTATAGGATGGGCGTACTTCACTTCCACGCTCGAGGACGGACACTCCCATGGCTCGCGAACTCACTCACTTCATCGGCGGCAAGCACGTCGCAGGCACCTCCGGAAACTTCGGGGACGTCTTCGACCCCAACACCGGCGAGGTTCAGGCCCGTGTGCCGCTGGCCGACGTATCCGAGGTCGAGGCCGTCATCGCCGATGCCGAACAGGCCCAACGTGAATGGGCCAAGTGGAACCCGCAGCGTCGGGCCCGCGTCCTGATGAAGTTCCTGGCGCTCGTCACCCGCGACACCGAGGAACTGGCCCGCTTGCTCTCGTCCGAGCACGGCAAGACGATCGCCGACGCCAAGGGCGACATCCAGCGTGGCGTCGAGGTCGTGGAGTTCGCCGTCGGCGTCCCGCATCTGCTCAAAGGTGAGTACACCGAAGGCGCAGGAGGCGGAATCGACGTCTACTCGATGCGTCAGCCGCTCGGCGTCGTAGCAGGAATCACCCCGTTCAACTTCCCCGCGATGATTCCCCTGTGGAAGGCCGGCCCGGCCATCGCCTGCGGAAACGCGTTCATCCTCAAGCCCTCCGAGCGTGACCCGTCCGTCCCGCTCAAGCTCGCCGAGCTCTTCCTCGAAGCGGGACTGCCGCCGGGTGTGTTCAACGTCGTCAACGGCGGCAAGGATGCTGTCGACGTGCTCCTCACCGACGACCGCGTCAAGGCGATCGGCTTCGTGGGCTCGACTCCCATCGCGCAGTACATCTACGAGACCGCAGCGCAGCACGGCAAGCGCGCGCAGTGCTTCGGTGGAGCCAAGAACCATGCCCTGGTGATGCCCGACGCCGATCTCGACGAGGTTGCGGACGCTCTTCTCGGTGCCGCCTACGGTTCGGCAGGCGAGCGCTGCATGGCCATCTCCGTCGCGGTACCGGTCGGTGAGGAGACCGCCGACGCCCTCGTTGCCAAACTGACCGAGCGAGTGGCGAAGCTGAAGATCGGCCGCAGCGACGACGAGGACGCGGACTTCGGACCGCTCGTGGGCAGCGATGCTTTGAAGCGAGTCAACGATTACACCCAGATCGGTGTGGACGAGGGGGCCGAACTCGTCGTCGACGGACGCGGATTCAGCCTCGAAGGCCACGAGGGTGGATTCTTCGCCGGCGCAACGTTGTTCGACAAGGTGACCACCGACATGCGCATCTACAAGGAAGAAATCTTCGGACCGGTCCTGATCGTCGTGCGCGCGAAGGACTACGAGGACGCGCTGCGCCTGCCCACCGAACACGAATACGGCAACGGCGTCTCCATCTTCACCCGTGACGGTGATACCGCCCGCGACTTCTGCTCCCGCGTCCAGGTGGGCATGGTCGGCGTCAACGTGCCGATTCCGGTCCCGATCGCGTACCACACGTTCGGTGGTTGGAAGCGTTCGGGATTCGGCGATCTGAACCAGCACGGACCCGATTCGATCCGCTTCTACACCAAGACCAAGACCGTCACGCAGCGCTGGCCGTCGGGCACCAAAGAGGCGGCAGCACAGAATCACTTCGTCATTCCGAACATGGACTGATCCGGCGATGTTCACCTTGAACGAGGACGAGCGCGCGATCAACGACACCGCTCGCGAATTCGCCGATGAGTTCCTGGCACCTAATGCCATCGAATGGGACCAGCAGAAGCACTTCCCGGTCGACGTGCTGCGCAAGGCGGCGGGACTGGGAATGGGCGGCATCTACATTCGCGAGGATGTGGGTGGATCGGGACTGACCAGAGTCGACTCGGTGCGGATCTTCGAGCAACTGGCCACCGGTGACCCGTCCATCGCGGCATACATCTCCATCCACAACATGGTCGCCTGGATGATCGACACCTACGGAAACGACGAGCAACGGCAGCGTTGGCTCCCGGGCCTGTGCGCGATGGATCAGCTGGGGAGCTACTGCCTCACCGAGCCCGGCGCGGGATCCGATGCCGCGATGCTCGGCACCAAGGCAGTGCGCGACGGCGACGAATACGTGTTGAACGGCGTCAAGCAATTCATTTCCGGCGCAGGCACATCCGAGGTCTACGTGGTGATGGCGCGCACCGGCGCGTCGGGTCCGCGTGGCATCTCGGCGTTCATCGTGCCGAAGGACTCCGCGGGACTCTCCTTCGGGGCCAACGAGAAGAAGATGGGGTGGAACGCTCAGCCCACTCGTCAGGTCGTTCTCGAAGGAGTCCGCATTCCGGCCGAGAACATGCTCGGCAGCGAGGGCGACGGGTTCCGTATCGCGATGAACGGACTCAACGGCGGACGCATCAACATCGCCGCGTGTTCGGTCGGCGGAGCGCAGTCCGCTCTCGACAAGGCCGTTGCCTACCTCGCCGAACGCAAGGCGTTCGGGGCACGGTTGCTCGATGCGCAGGCGCTTCAGTTCCGACTGGCCGATTTCAAGACCGAACTCGAGGCCGCCCGCACACTGCTGTGGCGGGCCGCGGACGCGTTGCAGAACGACGCTCCCGACAAGGTCGAAATGTGCGCTATGGCAAAGCGTTTCGGAACCGATACCGGATTCGAGGTCGCCAACGGAGCGCTGCAACTGCTGGGCGGGTACGGGTACCTCAGTGAATACGGTGTCGAGAAGATCGTTCGCGACCTTCGGGTGCACCAGATTCTCGAAGGCACCAACGAGATCATGCGGGTGGTCGTGGCTCGATCGATCGTGGGTGCCGCATGAGCGACGTGATCCTCGAGGTCTCCGGTGGTATCGGTCGGATCACCCTGAACCGCCCCAAAGCCATCAATGCGCTCGATCATGCGATGGTTCGCGAGATCGCACCGGCGTTGGCGCAGTGGGCAACCGACGACGCTGTCGACGTCGTGCTGCTGACCGGGGCCGGTGAGCGCGGACTGTGTGCCGGTGGCGACATCGTCTCGATCTACCACGACGCGAAAGACGGCGGCAACGGTAGCAAGGACTTCTGGCGCGAGGAGTACATCCTCAACGCCGCGATCGCTCGGTTCCCCAAGCCGTTCGTTGCCATCATGGACGGCATCGTCATGGGCGGAGGCGTCGGGCTCTCGGCACATGCCAACACTCGCATCGTCACCGAGCGATCGAAGATTGCGATGCCCGAGGTCGGAATCGGTTTCGTTCCGGATGTGGGCGGCACGTACCTACTTTCGCGTGCACCGGGCGAGATCGGCACCCACTTCGCGCTCACCACGGCGCGAATGAATGCCGCCGACGCGATCGCGGTCGGCTTCGCCGATCACTACATCCCGTCCGACAAGCTGGACGACTTCTACTCGGCACTCGAGAGCGTCAGTGTCGGCGAGGCCGTCGCGACATGCAGTGAGCCGGCACCGGAGTCCACCGTTGCCGAACAGCAGGGATGGATCGACGAGTGCTACGCCGGCGACGACGTCCAGGGCATCGTCGACGCTCTGGCCGCCAGCACGGTGCCGGAGGCGCAGAAGTCTGCAGAGGACATCGCGTCCAAATCGCCTGTGTCGCTGGCCGTGACACTGAGGTCGCTGCGTCGGGCAGCGACGCTGCCGACGCTCGAGGCAGTGCTCGACGAGGAGTACCGCGTGTCGGTCGCGTCGTTGTCCAGCCACGATCTCGTCGAAGGAATCCGAGCACAGGTGGTCGAGAAGGACCGCAACCCGCAATGGCAACCGCGTACGTTGGCAGACGTCACGCCCGAGGACGTCGACCGGTACTTCGCGCCTCTCGGGGACGCGGAACTGGGCCTGTCGAAAGCACACACAGAAGGTGAGCAGTCATGAGCGAGAAGACGATCGGCTTCATCGGCCTCGGCCACATGGGTGGACCGATGGCCGCCAATCTGGCTGCGGCTGGCTACACCGTGCAGGGCTTCGATCTGGTGCCTGCCGCGCTCGAGCAGGCCACGAAGGACGGCGTCACCGTGGTGGAGTCGGCTGTGGCCGCCGTTGCCGATGCCGACATCGTCATCACGATGCTGCCCAACGGCAGACTGGTACTCGGGTTGTACGCGGACCTACTGCCTGCCGCCGCACCGGGCACATTGTTCATCGACTCCTCGACCATCGACGTGGCCGACGCGCACACCGCGCACAAGCTGGTGCACGAGGCAGGCCACCGCAGTCTGGACGCGCCGGTCTCCGGTGGTGTCGGGGGAGCGGCCGCGGGAACGTTGACCTTCATGGTCGGTGGTTCCGAAGAGGATTTTGCCTCTGCGGAAGCAGTTCTCGACGTCATGGGGCGCAAGGTGGTGCACTGCGGCGCAGCGGGCAACGGCCAGGCCGCCAAGATCTGCAACAACATGATCCTCGGGGTGTCGATGATCGCCATCAGCGAGGCGTTCGTGTTGGGGGAGAAGCTCGGTCTGAGCAATCAGGCGTTGTTCGATGTGGCGTCGACTGCGTCCGGTCAGTGCTGGGCACTGACGACCAATTGCCCGGTACCCGGACCGGTCCCGACGAGCCCCGCCAACAACGAGTACAAGCCGGGCTTCGCGGCGGCGCTCATGGACAAGGACCTGGGTCTGGCTGCCAATGCACTGCGCGACAACGGTGTCGAGGGTGTCCTCGGCCTACGGGCAGCCGAGTTGTACGCTCGGTTCAAGGAAACATCCGGGGGCGGCACCGATGTCGACTTCTCCGGCATCATCAACGACATCCGCGAGCGCTCGAACGGAGCAGGCCTGTGAGTGACTACGAGACAATTCTGCTCGAACGTCGGGGACGCGTCGGCATCATCACGCTCAACCGGCCCAAGGCATTGAACGCGCTCAATTCTCAACTGATGCGCGAGGTCGTCTCGGTGGTCGAAGAACTCGACGCGGACTCCGGCATCGGCGCGATCCTGATCACCGGTTCCGAGCGGGCCTTCGCTGCTGGGGCCGACATCAAGGAGATGCAGCCCAAGTCCTACATGGACGTGTACCTCGACGATTTCTTCGCGGCCTGGGATCGACTGGCAGCGGCTCGAACACCTCTGATCGCAGCGGTCTCCGGCTACGCACTCGGCGGCGGGTGTGAACTCGCGATGCTGTGCGACGTTCTGATCGCCTCGGACACCGCGGTATTCGGACAACCCGAGATCAAACTGGGCGTCATTCCGGGAATCGGCGGGTCGCAGCGTCTGACCCGCGCGGTGGGCAAGGCCAAGGCCATGGAGATGTGTTTGACCGGGCGCAACATGAAGGTCGAGGAAGCCGAGCGGGCAGGATTGGTCTCGCGCATCGTGCCGGTCGCGGATCTCCTCGACGACGCCATCGCGACCGCCACCACCATCGCCGAGATGTCGCTACCGGTCGTCATGATGGCGAAGGAAGCAGTCAACCGATCGTTCGAGTCGAGCCTTCGCGAGGGTGTTCTGTTCGAGCGCCGCGTGTTTCACTCCACGTTCGCCACCGAGGACCAGAAGGAAGGAATGTCGGCCTTCATCGAGAAGCGGACGCCGAACTTCCAGCACCGCTAACTGCTCTTCTGGGTCGTTCCGCAGGCTCCACTCCTACCCCGACCGGTCGTTCCGCAGGCTCCACTCCTACCCCGACCGGTCGTTCCGCAGGCTCCACTCCTACCCCGACCGGTCGTTCCGCAGGCTCCACTCCCGGGTCCGCCCTACCTGTCGGGGGACAGGAGGGCGGCACCGCGGGCCGAGACCAGCTCCGGCATCGACGGCACCAGAGTCGTCAGGCCGGTCCGCAGCTCGAGTGACTGCGCAATCGAGGTGATGTTCGCGCCGCCGCCGACCACGACGATGGACTGCGGTCTGGCACCGGACAATTGGATGGTCTGCTCCACCAGCATGCCCGCGTACCGCACCGGTCCGGCGATCAGATCGTCGAAATCGCGGCGGGTCAGCACATGCCGCGCAGTACCGGATGAATTCGTGGTGCTGACAACGGAGTCGATGCTCAGTTGCTCCTTGATGGACCGGCTGGCATCGATTCCGACGCGAACGCCCTTGGACGAGAGCAGCCTGCGCACCGAGTGATCGAGATCGTCGCCGCAGAACGTCGCGGTACGCCGCGTCATGAGTGTGCGCGTGGACGCGAGATCGATGACGGTCACCGTGGTTCCGGTGCTACCGATATCGCACAACACGGTGACGCCGTGGTTGGGTACCAGCCCGATGAAACGCAGATAGCGCACTTGTGCAGCGGTTTCCGGAACGAGCGAGGCCGTGCGGGCCGTACCTCGGGTGGCGACCGTGCCGGGATCGGTGGCAACCCGATAGGCGATGGCGGAGAACTGTACCGGGAGCGACATCGTCGCGGCGATCGAGTTGATGGCGTCGACACCGGTGGCGATCGTGGTGGACAGCGACTGACCGGGAGCGCGGCGAACCGTCCGCGACACGATGGGTGTGCGGTGGGGGCTGTCCAGATACGTCAGAATTGCGCGTGCACCGTGCGCACCCGCCCCGACCCCCAACACCAGCACCCCGCCCCGCCCTTCAGCAGATCGACTCCGCCCTGTCTCCACGGTAATTGGACCACGAACGGTACGGGTGTGCCATTGTCTTGTGACGAGTCACCATCGAACTCAGAACGACGTGGTGATGTCATCACTGTCGAAATCGCCTGCATCCGAACGCAGTTCCGCCAAGATACGAACGAGCGCCATCAGCTTGTCACGCGCCAGTCCGGGGCGTGCGAACACCAGCGAGTTCAGGCGCTCGGTGGCCTCGACTGCCAACGTGCGTCCCTGCTCGGTGATTTCGACCAGCGTGGTGCGCCGATCACTCGGATGCGGGATGCGCCGAACGTATCCCACGGACTCGAGGCGGTCGACAGCGTTGGTCACGCTCGTGGGATGCACCTGCAGACGTGCACTCGCCTTCGCCATCGGCAGAGCCCCGTTCTTGGTGAAGGTCAACAACGTCAGCAATTCGTAGCGCGAAAACGTCAGTCCCGTCGGCTTCAACGCTTCCTCGACACGGGCGAGCATGATCTGCTGCGCACGCATCAACGACGTCACTGCGGCCATACCGTCGGCGGCGTCGGACCACCCGTGCTTGGTCCACTGGCGGTGTGCCTCTGCAATGGGGTCGAGGGGAAGCGGAGACGGTGCTGGCATACCGACCATCCTCCCACGGTGGCCGGTTCCGGCGTCTACCGAATCACGACGCGAGGTACTGCGAGGGATACGCGATCCGTGATCGCTGCGCGGGCCAGCGAGATCTGCTCTCGGGCTTCGGCTGTGCGGGCGGTATCGGTGTCGCCTGCGGCCAACGCGCGGTCCAGCAGGTCCAATTGGGTCAGAACGGCGTCGACGTTCTCGGAATGCTGTGCCGCACGACCGACTCGCTCGGCGAGACGTATGCCGGCCTGCACCACCATGGGGCTGCCGGTGCCGTAGATCCGTACGGCGTCGAGGGCATGGTCGATCAGTGACGGAACGCCGACGCGACGGGTGATCACCCGTACGGTGCCGTCGGAGCCGCACCGAGCGCGAGAGGGCTTGGGACGCTGGACGACCGCGACGAGTCCGACCGTGAGATCGTCGATGGCGTTGCGTGCCGTGTAGGGGTCGTTGACGCCTGTCGACAGGGCCCGTACTGCCATCTCGGTCATCTGTTCGACGGCGAAGGCGATGTCGTGTCGGGGTGTTCGACTGGTGCCGATGTCGAACGACCCTCGAACTCGTTCGATCGCGTCCGCGGAGATGTCCGTCGATCGATCGGCCAGAATGTCGGCGAGCGGTTCGCCGGCAACGACATGGTCACCGGGTACTCGGTGAATGTCGATCACGGTGTCGGTGTCGGTCGCGATGTTCAGTACGGCGCTCTCGTCGATGTCGATGATCACCCCGGACTCCTCGGCCAGCACCGTGGTGTAGACGGGCGGCTTGACGATGCCCTCCGCCGACGCCGCATCGGCGGGTTGCTCGGGCGGGTACAGCGCGTCCACGGACTCCGACAGTTCGTCTCGGACGCGGGCAGACAGAGTTGCCACCTGGATCGACTGCGCGATGTGATGAATGAAGTAGACGAGCACCCCCACGTCGACCACCGCGAGTGCGACGGCAACGTTGACGGCGATGTCCGGCACGAAGACAGATCCGTCGGATTCGATCGAGCGAATCGACCGCAGCACCATCAGTGAGTACAGGAATGTGGCGCCGAAGATGCCGAGCACCACCTGGTTGCCGCGATCGGCCATGAAGTTGCGCACCAGGCGGGGGCCGTACGAGGAACTGGCGGTGGCGAGGACCGAGATGGTGATGGAGAACGACGTCGCGGCCACACCGAGCATGGACCCGCCAATGGCGCCGAGGATGTCTCGGCTGCCACTGGCACCCACGTGATAGAGCAGCGAGCCCGTCAGATCCACCCGGGTATCGAGCAGATAGCGATCGAGACTCACCAGAGCCTGCGCGAGCACGAGTGCGACAACTCCGAGGACGGCAGGAATGAACCAGAACGATTCCCGCAGCTTCGCCATGTGTTCCTTCATGACGCACAGTCTTCCCCGGGGTATCCGAATCAACCCTCGAGGTTCGAATCACGATGATCGAAAGGGTGGATCTCGGACAGCGAACACGGCATCGTCATCGGCGATGCGGGTGTGGCCGAGTGGCTAGGCACCGGTCTGCAAAGCCGTTCACACGGGTTCGAATCCCGTCGCTCGCTCGAAGATCGGGACCGGCCGACAACGGCCGGTCCCGATCGATGTCGTGTCAGGCCAGTAGCGCGGGCTTTCGAGCCACGGTCACAGCCCAGTCCGCGTCGCCGCGCCAGGGCCGGAGATCCCACGTCGCGAATCGGTGCTCGAGGACGAAGCCGACCGCCGCCAGATCCTCGTCGAGCAGGTCGACCGTGTACTCCCGATCGGTGGCGAATCCGGTGACGAACACCCCGCCGTCGGTCAGGTGGGCCCAGATACGTTGGAGCGCTGCGCGTTCGGTACCGGGCTTCATGAAGACCAGTACGTTGCCCGCTGCCACGGCCGCGTCGAACGTCCGTCCCAGATCCAGTGTCGTCAGATCGGCGACATGCACGTCGAGTTCGGGGTGCGCTCGCGCGGCCTCGGCCAGAACCGGATCGAGATCCACTGCGGTCACACGGTGTCCGCGTCGTGCCAATTCCACACCGAGTCGGCCGGTCCCGCATCCGGCATCGAGAATGCTCGACGCGGGGGAGACCACCGCGTCGACCATCCGGGCTTCACCGTGCAGATCCACGCCGCGTTCGGCCAGGCGGTCGAATCGCTCGATGTACCGCGCGGAATCGTCTGCGGAGTTCTCTGCTTGCCAGCGTGTGGTCACCCCGCCAGGGTAGGTCAGGTCAGGGAGTCGAGGGCCGACCGGGCTTCGACGACCCGGGCGCGGGCTGCCTCGAGTGCCTCCGCCGTCGACTCCGCCTGCACGACACCGGCCTCGTGTGCTTCTCGTGCGGCCTGCGCCCTGGCTCTGGCGGCCTCCAGCTCGGCCTCGATCTGCTCTACTTCCGTTGCAGCGCTGCGCAGTTCGGACGCTTTTCGTTCGGTGTCCGCTTGGGCTGCGTCGACTTCGGTTCGCGCGGTATCGAGATCGGATTCGGCCGACTCGAGTTCGGCGAGCAGTCGGTTCCGTTCGGCTTCGTCGGTGTTCTCCCGGTCGTCCTCGACCTCAGGAGATGCCGGGTCCGACTCTTCGTCGTCATCATCATCGTCGGACGAGTTCGGAACGATCGAGAGCAGCGCAGGTCCGAAGCCGCTGTACGTTTCGGCCACCACGGTTCTGCCCGCGCGGACACGGTCGCGTATTTCGGCATCGGCCATCGCCGCGTTCAGGGTGCTGGAGATCTCGCGGGCTGCGTTGTCTCCGACGGTCGCCCCGAGGTCGCGTCCGAGCGAGACTGCTCGGTCGGTCAGGGCGCGTATCGAAGCGCTTCGGGCAGTGGACAATTCACGTAGCCGGGGGCCGTCGCCGCGCTGCTGTGCACGTTCGAGTTGCTCACCCAGATCGAACAGTTCCGCCAGGGCCGATTCGTCCCGCCGAGCGAGTGTGTTCACCAACCACGCCACGAGAGTGGGCTTGCGAAGGGCACCGATGCGGGTGGCACCGGCTTTGTCGCCGGCCTTCTTGAACCGGGTGACGTATGCGGCGCGATGCGAGACGAAATCAGCGGGAGGGAGTGAATACAGGTCGTCGACGACGGTCTCGACTCGGGGGAGATTCTCGGACATCGAAGTCCACCGTCTCGTTCGAGCAGCCACCGTCCGACAGTGACGTGCGTGAAAGATGTGTGCCCCCGGCAGGATTCGAACCTGCGGCCTTTCGCTCCGGAGGCGAACGCTCTATCCCCTGAGCTACGGGGGCGCACCGGACGAACCGGTGTGCCTGTTGGGCTGTACGAAAGACTAGCGCATCCGCTGCCCGAGTCGAAATCACCCCTCGGGCAGCGGCTGCGCACCCTTCTCGGCGAGCATCTGCTTCATCAGCGTCGACTCGCTGGTCTGGGTGGCAACCATGGACTTCGCCAGATTGATCACCGCCGGTGACTGCGCGTGAATCTGCGCGTACTCCATCATCGCCAGGCCGCCCTCGTGGTGGCGCAGCATGAGCTGTAGGAACATCACGTCGACGTCCGAGCCGGTGGCCTGGCGAAGAGCGGCGAGTTCAGCGGAACTGGCCATGCCCGGCATGGCCCTGGTCGGATCCGAGGATCCGGGATCCATGGACATCCCGCCCATCGAGTGACCGTGAGAGTCGTCCTCGGTCATCCAGGTCATGTAGCCGTCGGTCGCGATCGGCGCTCGGTCCCACAGGGCCAACCAGCCCTGCATCTGTCCCACCTGGTTCTGCTGCGAGGTGAGCATGTCGAACGCCAAATTCTTGACGGCCTGATCGGAGGCGTTGGTCAACGCCACCGCGGCCATCTCGATGGCTTGGTTGTGGTGCACGGTCATGTCCTGAGAGAAACCGACATCGACCGAGTCCGAGGCGGGTGCACTGTCGTCGCCGCCCAACGGACTCTGCACCAGAAAGCCCAGGGCGAAGCCGATCGCCAGGACGGCGATCAGCGCCAGCGCCACCAGCGCTGTGCGCTGACTCGGCTTGGCCGCGGACGTGGTGACTCCCGCGTTCTCGGTCGGTGTCGGTTCGGTCATCAGTTGGTGGGGATCTGGAGATCGCTGGGCAGCTGCGCCCCGCCGGCTCCGCCGGTCTCGCTGGCGTCGGGAGTGATTCCGGCACCGTCCATCGGCACCGCATCGGCACCGGGCGCGGATGCATCGAACAGCGGCGGGTTGTCCGGGTCGAAGCCGTCGCTACCGTCGCCGGTGCTGGACGGGACCGATGCGCAGCTGGCACCGACCTCCGGGTAGGCGAAGCGGTTCAGGCGCAGTGCAGAGACGAACTGGCCGATGCGTTCGTCGTCCACGCTGTCCAACTTGAGCTGGTGGCCCCAGGACTGCAGCGAGACCGGGGAATCGAGGCCGGGGTACGGCGACATCATCATCTGCGTTTCACCGTCGACACGATCGGCCAGCGACTGGACCTGGTCCGCGTTCAGATCGTCGGGGTTGTAGGTGACCCAAACGGCGCCGTGCTCGAGGGAGTGCACCGCATTCTCGGTACGAATGGCCTCGGGATAGACGATTCCCGTGCAGGTGGCCCAGACGGCATCGTGCGGTCCACCGAACGGCGGAGACTGGTCGTAGGCGACCCGCTGCGTGCGCCCGACGTGCAGAGCCGCGGGGTACTCCTGCACGGTCACGCCCTCGATGCCGGTCGACGGATCCTGGTTGGCCTCGCTGGGCGCGAACTTCTGCGCCTCGGCTCGGTCCTGGTACTTCGGATACAGATTGATCCCGAGGCCCGCAACGAGACCGACAACCACAACGACACCGGCAACCGTCAGCCAGGGAATCTGCCTGCCCGTGGCGGTGGGTACGCCGCCCTTCTTCTTACGAGCTGACTTCTTGTTGGCTGCATTGATGGCTTTGTCTGCCTTCGCAGCCGACTTGTTCTGACTGCCTTTGTCGGGACCCGTTGGCATCGCTGTAGTTGCTCTCTCAGTCGAGGAAAGGTGGTGGTCGGTCGCGCTGGTGATGCGTATCTGCTGGTGACGGCATCATTGGATGAGCGTCGACACAGAGCGCCCTCACTGTACGTTCTCTGCCTGAGAGCGTGTTCAGAGCCTGCGCGGACCGCGTCGGCCGAGGCTGCTCGCGGGCAGACGGGCAGTGGATGCGAGGACGCCGCGCACCAGCCAATAGGATAGCTACCTGTGACTCCCGCCGATCTTGCCGAACTGCTTCACGCGACCGCCGCGAAGGTGCTTGCCGACCGCGGCCTGGATACATCCGTACTCCCTGCGAAGCTGACCGTCGAGCGTCCCCGCAATCCCGAGCACGGCGACTACGCGACCAACGTGGCACTCCAGGTCGCGAAGAAGGCCGGAGCCAATCCCCGCGACTTCGCCGGCTGGCTCGCCGAGGCTCTCGCGGCCGACGCCGCCATCGCCGACGCCGATGTCGCGGGCCCCGGATTCCTGAACATCAGGCTGGCAGCCGCAGCGCAAGGCGAGATCGTTGCCCGCGTGCTCGCAGCAGGCGCGGCCTTCGGCAACGGTTCGTCGATGGCAGGCAAGAAGGTCAATCTCGAGTTCGTCTCGGCCAACCCGACCGGCCCGGTGCACCTCGGCGGTACCCGGTGGGCAGCCGTCGGCGATGCGCTCGGTCGAATCCTGACCGCCCACGGTGCCGAGGTCACTCGCGAGTACTACTTCAACGATCACGGCGCACAGATCGCCCGCTTCAGCCGGTCCCTGATCGCCGCGGCCAAGGGCGAACCCGCTCCGGAGAACGGCTACGCAGGCGAGTACATCGCCGAGATCGCGGAGCAGGTGCTGGCGAAGGAGCCCGAAGCGCTCGCGCTGGCCCCCGAGGCACAGGAAGAGACGTTCCGATCGATCGGCACCCAGCTGATGTTCGACCGGATCAAGGCCAATCTGCACGAGTTCGGCGTCGACTTCGACGTCTACTTCCACGAGAACTCGCTGTTCGAATCCGGATCCGTGGAGAAGTCGGTCGAGTACCTCAAGAGCTCGGGGAGCCTCTACGAGGAGGACGGTGCCTGGTGGCTGCGGTCCACCGAGTACGGCGACGACAAGGATCGTGTCGTCATCAAGAGCGACGGCAACGCCGCCTACATCGCCGGCGACATCGCCTACTTCCAAAACAAGCGGCAGCGCGGCTTCGACCTGTGCATCTACATGCTCGGAGCAGACCACCACGGCTACATCGGACGGCTCAAGGCGGCCGCAGCTGCATTCGGAGACGACCCCGCGACCGTCGAGGTGCTGATCGGCCAGATGGTCAACCTGGTGCGCGACGGCGTGGCCGTGAAGATGAGCAAGCGCGCCGGAACCGTCATCACGCTCGACGACCTGGTCGACGCCATCGGCGTCGACGCTTCTCGCTATGTCATGGTTCGGTCGTCCGTCGACTCCAGCATCGACATCGACCTCGCCCTGTGGGCGAGCGCAAGCAACGAGAACCCGGTGTACTACGTCCAGTACGCCCACGCCCGCCTGGCCTCGCTCGCGCGCAATGCCGCCGAACTGGGAATCAGCGCGGAGCAGCCGGATCTGAGCCTGCTCACCCACGAGCAGGAAGGCGAGCTGATCAGGACGATCGGCGAGTACCCACGAGTGGTGGCCAGCGCCGCCGAACTACGCGAACCACACCGGATCGCCCGCTACCTCGAAGAGCTGGCGGGGGCCTACCACCGTTTCTACGGTGCGTGTCGAGTACTTCCACAAGGAGACGAGGAGCCCGGACCTGTGAACACCGCACGACTGGCGTTGGGGAACGCGACCCGGCAGGTCCTGGCCAACGGCCTCGAACTGCTCGGGGTCAGCGCACCGGAGCGCATGTGAGCGCACATCCGGCAGGACCCAAGCATGCCGATGCCCCCTCGAAAGAGTCGATGTCCCATCGCCCGGCCGACGCGTCGGAGATGACGACGCTGCCCGAGCAGGTGTGGCCCCGCAACGCCGAGCGCGGTGAGGACGGAACCGTCCGTCTCGCCGGAGTGTCGGTCACCGATCTCGCGGAGCAGTACGGCACACCGTTGTTCGTCATCGACGAGGACGACTTCCGTTCGCGCTGCCGTGAGATGGCCGCCGCATTCGGGGCACCCGAACGAGTTCACTACGCCTCCAAGGCTTTCCTCTGCGGAGAGATCGCACGCTGGGTGGCCGACGAAGGTCTCTCACTCGACATCTGCTCCGGAGGCGAGCTGGCCATCGCGTTGGCTGCCGGATTCCCAGCCGACCGAATTGCCATGCACGGCAACAACAAATCGGTCGCCGAGCTCGAGGCGGGCGTGCGCGCAGGCGTCGAGCATGTGGTACTCGATTCCAACATCGAGATCGACCGTCTCGACGGCGTCGCCGGTGCGGCCGGTGTGGTGCAAGACGTTCTGATTCGCATCACCGTCGGTGTCGAGGCGCATACGCACGAGTTCATCGCCACCGCGCACGAGGATCAGAAGTTCGGCTTCTCGCTCGCCGACGGCTCGGCGCTCGAAGCTGTTCGGCGCGTGTTCGCTGCCGACAACCTTCGACTCGTCGGACTGCACAGTCACATCGGTTCGCAGATATTCGAGGTGGACGGCTTCGAGTTGGCAGCGCACAAGGTCATCGGGCTGCTGCGAGACATCGTCTCGGAGTTCGGCGTCGACAAGACGGCGCAGATCTCGACACTCGATCTCGGTGGCGGCATGGGTATTTCGTACGTGCCGAGTGATGATCCGCCGCCGGTGGAGCAGCTCGCGGCGAAGCTGACCGCCATCGTGGAGACGGAGTCCGCTGCAGTGGGTCTACCGGTCCCGACGATCGCCGTCGAGCCGGGCCGCGCCATCGCCGGACCGGGCACCGTCACGCTCTACGAGGTCGGCACGATCAAGGATGTCACCGTCGACAAGTCGACGCGCAGGCGCTACATCAGCGTCGACGGCGGCATGAGCGACAACATCCGAACCTCGCTGTACCAGGCCGAATACGACTGTCGGCTGGTCTCGCGCTCGAGCGATGCCGAGGCCGTCGTGGCTCGGGTGGTCGGAAAGCACTGCGAGAGCGGCGACATCGTCATCAAGAACACATGGATGCCGGCAGACGTCGGGCCGGGTGACCTGCTCGCGGTGGCGGCCACCGGGGCGTACTGCTACTCCATGTCCAGTCGCTACAACCTGCTGACGCGGCCCGCTGTGGTTGCGGTCAAGGATGGGCGATCGCGCCTGATCCTGCGGCGGGAAACCATCGAAGATCTGCTCAGCTTGGAGGTTCAGCCATGACATCGAAGCCGATAGGCGTCGCCGTACTCGGACTCGGAAACGTCGGCAGCGAGGTCGTTCGAATCCTCACCGAAAACGCCGAGGACTTCGAAGCGAGAATCGGTGCGCCACTGGAGATTAGGGGCATCGCTGTGCGTCGGGTCGACGGCGATCGCGGAGTTCCGGCCGAGCTGCTCACCGACGATCCGGCCGAGCTCGTCGGCCGCGACGACGTCGACATCGTCGTCGAGGTTCTCGGCGGCATCGACATTCCCCGCAAGCTGGTGCTCTCTGCCCTGGAGAAGGGTAAGTCCGTCATCACGGCGAACAAGGCCCTGCTGGCCGAGTACACCGGAGAACTGGCCGACGCGGCCGAGAAGTCGCGTGCCGACCTGTATTTCGAGGCCGCCGTGGCCGGAGCAATTCCTGTGGTTCGCCCGCTGATGCAGTCCCTCGCGGGTGACCGCGTGAACAAGGTCGCCGGCATCGTCAACGGCACCACCAACTTCATCCTCTCTGCCATGGACGAGACCGGCGCGGACTACGCCGAAACCCTCGCCGAGGCGGGGCGTCTGGGTTACGCCGAGGCCGACCCGACCGCCGACGTCGAAGGCTACGACGCTGCATCGAAGGCCGCCATCCTGGCGTCCATCGCGTTCCACACGCGAGTCACCGCCGGTGACGTCTACCGCGAGGGCATCAGCAAGATCACCTCGGACGATCTCGAGACCGCGAAATCTTTGGACTGCACTATCAAGCTGCTGGCCATCTGCGAGCGGATCGTCACGCCCAAGGGCAAGGAACGAATCTCCGCTCGGGTCTACCCCGCGCTCGTTCCGCTGAACCACCCGTTGGCATCGGTGAACGGTGCGTTCAACGCCGTGGTCGTCGAAGCAGAGGCTGCCGGACGCCTGATGTTCTACGGCCAGGGTGCAGGCGGTGCGCCGACCGCGTCCGCAGTACTCGGCGATCTGGTGATGGCCGCTCGCAACAAGTTCTACGGCGGACGAGGCCCACTCGAATCCAAGTACGCCAAGCTCAAGGTGGCCCCCATGGGTGACATCCTCACTCGCTACTACGTCAGCATGCAGGTGGCGGACAAGCCCGGCGTTCTCGCCACCGTTGCGGCCGAATTCTCCAAGCGCGACGTCAGCATCTCCACGGTGCGTCAGCAGGGCTCGGGTGACGGAGCCAGGCTCGTCGTCGTCACTCACCTCGCGGCCGACTCCGCACTGTCCGACACCGTTGCATCCCTCGAGCAGCTCGACGTCGTCGTTCACGTCGCCAGCGTTCTCCGATTGGAAGGCACCACCGTATGAGCGTCCACACCCCCTGGCCCGGTCTGATCGAGGCATACCGTTCGCGTCTGGCGATCGGCCCGGACTGGAAGACCGTCACGCTGCGCGAGGGCGGCACTCCGCTGTTGCCGGCCGGGCACCTGTCCGAACTGACCGGGTGCACAGTGCATCTGAAGGTCGAAGGCCTCAACCCCACCGGCTCCTTCAAGGACCGCGGGATGACCATGGCCGTCACCGACGCGCTCGCCCGAGGTCAGGAGGCCGTTCTCTGCGCCTCGACCGGCAACACCTCGGCCTCCGCAGCCGCCTATGCGGCCAAGGCCGGAATGAGCTGTGCCGTACTGGTTCCGCAGGGCAAGATCGCCATGGGCAAGCTCGCTCAGGCAGTCATGCACGGAGCGAAGATCATTCAGGTGCAGGGCAACTTCGACGATTGCCTCGAGCTGGCCCGCAAGACCACGGCCGAGTTCCCGACCATCGGTCTGGTCAACTCCGTCAATCCTGTTCGCATCGAAGGCCAGAAGACTGCGGCCTTCGAGATCTGTGACGCCCTCGGCGACGCACCGGACATCCATGCACTGCCGGTCGGCAACGCAGGCAACATCACCGCGTACTGGCGCGGTTACTCGGAGTACTTCCGTGACGGTCTCACCACGCGCAAGCCACGGATGCTCGGAGTCCAGGCCGCAGGCGCCGCACCTCTGGTTCACGGTGCGCCGGTGAAGGACCCGGAAACGATCGCCACTGCGATCCGGATCGGCTCGCCCGCATCCTGGAACGGTGCCGTCAACGCCAAGGAAGAATCGAACGGAGCCTTCCGCGCAGCGACCGACGAGGAGATCCTCGAGGCGTACCGATTGATCGCGAAGACCGAGGGCGTGTTCGTCGAGCCCGCTTCCGCGGCCAGTGTCGCCGGGCTCCTCGCAGCACGAAAGGAAGGCTGGCTCGAACCCGGCCTGACCGTCGTGTGCACGGTCACCGGAAACGGCCTCAAGGATCCCGACACAGCACTGTCGGGAATGCCTGTGGTGGAACCCATTTCGGTCGATCCCGTCGCTGTCGCGGCTGCGCTCGAGCTGGCCTGAGTTGACGGAATCTCCGGCCATGACGACGACACTCCCCATCGGGCTCACGGTCACCGCGCGCGTCCCGGCGTCCAGTGCCAACATCGGACCCGGATTCGACAGTCTCGGAATCGCTTTGGGGCTGTACGACGAGATCGAGGTCACGACCACCGCGTCGGGACTTCGGATTCACGTCGACGGTGAGGGTTCGGCGGACGTGCCGTGGGGCCCGACGCATCTGGTGGTGCGCGCCATCGAGCGGGGACTCGAAGCGGCCGGAGTGTGGGCCGACGGCCTGGATGTCCACTGCCGCAACGTGATTCCCCATTCGAGGGGGCTCGGTTCCTCGGCGTCGGCTGTGGTCGGGGGCCTCGCTGCCGCCAACGCGCTCGCCGCGAAAGTGGATCGGTCGCTCGCGCTGTCGGAGAGCCAGCTCGTCCAGCTGTCGTCGGAGTTCGAGGGTCATCCCGACAACGCGTCGGCGAGTTGCCTCGGCGGTGCGGTCGTGTCGTGGAGCGAACCGCCCAATGCCAGTGTGACGGCGCGGAAGTACGCAGCGGTACGGCTCGAGGTGCATCCGAGCATCAAGGTCGTCGTGCTCGTACCGTCCGAACGCTCGTCGACGTCGCACACCCGGGGACTGTTGCCCGAGTTGGTGCCCCATCGTGACGCGGCCTTCAACGTCAGCCGGAGCGCGCTCGCGGTGGTGGCACTGACCGAGCGTCCGGATCTGTTGATGTCCGCGACGGAGGACCTGCTGCATCAAGGTCAGCGCGCTCAGGCGTTACCCGACACCACTCGCTGGATCGCCACCTTGCGCGCGCGGTCCATCGCGGCGGTTGTGTCCGGCGCGGGACCGACGGTCATGGCGCTGTGCACCGAGGAGTTTCCGGCCGATCTGCGTGACGCCGCATCGGCCGAGGGGTGGCGGGTCCTCGACCTCGACGTGGCCGACGGAGTCACCGTCGCGTGACAAACGCGTCAGTAGGGTTCTTGCCGAGTGGGGACAACGGCGCTATGGTGAAACCTGTCCGTACATCGTGCGCTTCAGACGCCGGTTTCGTCAGGGCAATCAGGTCGCTGTATTCGGGGGATTCAAACGTCCGAGTGATGTGACGCTCCTGACTCGATCCTCCCCGTGGTTCTCTGCGGTCTCGGATCGATGGTGTCGTCGACGGAGTGCGTCGAACATGAACGGCAATATCCGAGCTCGGCAGAACGCCGAACTGCGGAACGAACCCTCGGCTGCGCATCGAGCGAGCGAGGGAAGGAAAGGACCTCCGTGACCGATACGGAACTTATCTCTGCGCCCGAAACGTCACGCCGACGTGCCGGCCTGTCCGGAATGGTTCTCACCGAGCTGCGCAGCCTCGCTGGTGAACTCGGCATCAAGAGCGTTTCCGGTATGCGCAAGGGCGATCTGATCGCTGCGATCTCCGAGCGGCAATCGGGCAGCGCACCGGCCAAGTCGGACGCACCGAAGTCGGACGCACCGAAGTCCGACGCACCCAGGTCGCGTCGCGCCGCTGCATCCGCGCCCGCCGAAGATCGGCCTGCAGCCGAGGCGGCACCGAAGCAGTCGGCTCCCGAAGCGCCGTCCTCGGACGCCCCCGCGGCGCAGTCGGGCGATTCTGCCGATGCGGCTCCCGAGACGGGTCGCCGGACACGCGGCCGTCGTGCCGCAGGTCGTCGCGCCGGTGCTCCCGATCAACTCCCACTCGACGACACCAACGATTCGGCCGGATCCGCTCCCGCGGCGGCCGATTCGCCCGCAGCCGCGCCGCAGACGGAGAAGCCGGACGAGACCGGCGACAACGCCGCCACCGAGCGCCCGCGCCGTAGCCGCGGCGAACGCAACCGCCAGGACGGGTCGGAACGCGAACCGCGTGACGCCGACGGCACCCGCGACAACGCGAGCCGCGACTCCGGAAACCGCAATCAGGGCGACCGGGACGGCTCCAACCGCGAGAACGGCAACCGTGACAACGGAAACCGCAATCAGGGCGACCGGGACAACTCCAACCGGGACAGCGGCGGTCGCAATCAGGGCGGTCGCAATCGCAACCAGGGCGACGGTCGCAACGACAACCGCAACGAGGATCGCAACAACGGTCCGCGTGACAACCGCGACAACAACCAGGACGACGACGGTGAAGGCCGCGGACGCCGGGGACGTCGGTTCCGCGAACGCCGTCGCGGACGTGACCGTGGCGAAGGCAACGAGGGTGGCGGTGGCCGCGAGCGCGACACCGAGATTCGCGAAGACGATGTTCTGCAGCCGGTAGCCGGCATCCTCGACGTCCTCGACAACTACGCGTTCGTCCGCACCTCCGGCTACCTCGCCGGACCCAACGACGTCTACGTCTCGATGAACCTCGTCCGCAAGAACGGCCTTCGACGCGGCGACGCGGTGACCGGCGCGGTTCGAGTGGCACGCGAAGGTGAGCAGTCGAGCCAGCGGCAGAAGTTCAACCCGCTCGTGCGTCTGGACACCGTCAACGGGGGAGAGGTCGAGGCCGCGCGCAAGCGTCCGGAATTCGGCAAGCTCACCCCGCTGTACCCCAATCAGCGACTGCGCCTCGAGACGCAGCAGAACATCCTGACCACGCGCATCATCGACCTGGTGATGCCGATCGGCAAGGGTCAGCGCGCGCTCATCGTCAGCCCGCCGAAGGCTGGTAAGACAAGCGTTCTGCAGGCCATCGCCAACGCGATCGCCATCAACAATCCCGAGTGCTACCTGATGGTCATCCTCGTCGACGAGCGTCCCGAGGAAGTGACGGACATGCAGCGCTCCGTCAAGGGCGAGGTCATCGCGTCGACGTTCGACCGGCCGCCGGGCGACCACACCGCGGTGGCCGAGTTGGCGATCGAGCGGGCGAAGCGTCTGGTCGAAGCCGGCCAGGACGTGGTGGTTCTGCTCGACTCGATCACCCGTCTGGGACGCGCGTACAACAACAGCTCGCCCGCATCGGGCCGAATCCTGTCCGGTGGTGTCGACTCGACGGCTCTGTACCCGCCGAAACGATTCCTCGGCGCGGCTCGAAACATCGAGCACGGTGGATCGTTGACGATCATCGCCACGGCCATGGTCGAAACCGGATCCACCGGCGACACCGTGATCTTCGAGGAGTTCAAGGGCACCGGTAACGCCGAGCTCAAGCTCGATCGCAAGATCGCCGAACGCCGCGTGTTCCCGGCAGTGGACATCAACCCGTCGAGCACCCGTCACGACGAGTTGCTCCTCGCTCCCGACGAGGCTGCCGTTGTGCACAAGCTGCGTCGCGTGTTGTCCGGACTGGACTCGCATCAGGCCATCGACCTGCTGGTCGACCGCCTGAAGAAGAGCAAGAACAACCTCGAGTTCCTGATGGAAGTCTCCAAGACTGCGCCGGGCGGGACGAACGACTGACAGTTGTTCCCCGGATCTTTCGTCCGGGGAACAAGCCGACAGGTGCGCGCGTTGTAAGCATCTGTCGGCACAGAAGTACCGGCGATTAGCAGGTCAGATGCACGCTCTGGCATAATCAACGGCCGAGTCCGGTTCCGGTTCACGTCTTCGATCGGCGAAGACGACCCGGCGACCACTAGAGAGAACGGTAAGGACACCATGAAGGCAGGAATTCACCCCGACTACACACTGACGACAGTCGTCTGTGGTTGCGGCAATACTTTCGAGACCCGAAGCACCACCGACAAAGAGCGCATCAGCGTCGAGGTCTGCTCGCAGTGCCACCCCTTCTACACCGGCAAGCAGAAGATTCTCGACACCGGCGGCCGCGTCGCTCGCTTCGAGGCTCGCTACGGCAAGCGCGCCGGCAAGAAGGCCGACGCAGACAGCTAGCTGTTTCGCCGACGCCCGTCCTGTGCATCACAGGACGGGCGTCGGCTTTTTTGTGTCCACATCCAGTTGCACCGGCGTTCGAGAGTGAGTCATCAACATGGCGAGAACAGACAAGCCTTCGGCCATCGACGACATCCTCGCCGAACACTCCGGGCTCGAGCAGCAACTCGCCGATCCAGCTCTGCACAACGATCCCTCGGCTGCCCGCAGAGCAGGCAAGAGATTCGCCGAACTGGCCCCCATCATGTCCGCGCACACCAAGCTGACTTCCGCGCAGGACGACCTCGAAGCCGCGCGTGAGTTGGCGGCCGACGATTCGTCGTTCGCGTCCGAGATTCCCGACCTCGAGGCGACGGTGGTGCAGCTCGAGCAGACTCTGACCGACTTGCTGGCTCCCCGTGACCCGCACGACGGCGACGACATCGTGATGGAGGTCAAGTCGGGTGAGGGCGGCGAGGAATCGGCGCTCTTCGCGGCCGATCTCGCACGGATGTACGTGCGCTACGCGGAACGCCGTGGATGGCGTGTCGAGGTTCTCGACGCCAACGTCTCGGACCTCGGCGGATACAAGGACGCGACGCTGTCGATCAAGACCAAGGATCCTCTCGACGGCGTGTGGGCGCGGTTGAAGTTCGAGGGCGGCGTCCACCGCGTGCAGCGGGTGCCGGTCACCGAATCGCAGGGACGCGTGCACACCTCTGCGGCCGGAATCCTGGTGTATCCCGAACCGGACGAGGTCGAAGAGGTTCAGATCGACGAGACCGATCTGCGCATCGACGTGTATCGCTCATCCGGCAAGGGCGGCCAGGGCGTCAACACCACCGACTCCGCAGTCCGGCTCACGCACCTTCCCACGGGCATCGTGGTCACCTGCCAGAACGAGCGCTCGCAGCTGCAGAACAAGGCGCGTGCGATGCAGGTTCTCGCCGCTCGCCTGCAGGCGGCCGCAGAGGAAGCGGCCAACGAAGAGGCCTCGGCCGGACGAGCCAGCCAGGTGCGTACCGTCGACCGCTCGGAGCGGATCAGAACCTACAACTTCCCCGAGAACCGCATCACGGACCACCGCATCGGGTTCAAGGCGCACAACCTCGACGCCCTGCTCGACGGCGAAATGGATGCGTTGCTCGACGCGCTGGCCAAGGCGGACCGCGACGCGCGCATGCAAGCAGAGTAGCTGCGGCACAGAGCTTTACAGATTTCGCCGGGCTTATTCACCGATCGGTGCGATACCCTGGCGGCCAGGTTCGACCCCGTAACAGCGCCCGAGAGGCACACCAGACATGAACCAGGCCCTGACTCCCGCAGGCGAGAACGCCGTGTCCGAGCTGTCGTCGCGCTACGGCGTCTCGACCGATGCCGTCCGCACGATGCTCGATGCCGTCAACAACGGCCGCGGCACCATGGCTCAGTTCAACATCCCTGAGCTCGGCGGCAGTGGGCAGTGGATGCGCGGCGGAATGACCATGGTGGGCAACATGTTCGATCACGGACTCAAGAGCCGGGTCGACGGCCTCTGTCGAGACCTGTCTGCAGTGCTGGCGCAGCATCAGGTGTACCCGCCCAGAGAAACCGGTGGCAGCTCGTACGGCGGCGGCTCGTGGTGGCCGTCGGAACTCGGTGCGCCGAGCTCGAGCGGTGGTCAGAACGGCTCGCAGTACGCGGTGTTCCCGGGATCTCGACGCCTCGCCGTGTCGGCAGGCGGTGAAGTGGCCGTCTACGACACTCTCGATCACTCCATCGGCGGAGTCCAGCAACAGCAGGGCGGTGGACCGGGCTCGCTCGAGTTCACCAGCCAGTACGGCACGTTCACCGCAGGCAGCCTGCCTCGCGTCGACCAACCGTCGAGCGGAACGAACTCGCAGAACCGGTCGACGCCGCAATCCGCTCCGCAGACCTACGCGCAACCGTCCTCGTCGCAGCAGTCTCCGCAGTCCTCGAACCAGTCGCCTCGGAGCAACCCGTCAGGCGTGGACATCTCCGACATCACGGCGGCGATCGAGGCTCTCGCAGGTCTGCACGCGAAGGGCTTCCTCACCGACGACGAGTTCTACGCCAAGAAGTCGGAGTTGCTGGGACGCGTGTGACCGGGTTGTCGGTGGCTCGTGGCAGTCTGTACGGGTGAGCCGCAAGCCGTTACGTCTGGCCATCCTCGAAGCAACGTCGATGCTCGATGCTGCCGGTGTGCCGAGCCCGCGGGTCGATGCGGAACTGCTCGCTGCACACCTCGTCGGCGTGGACCGCGGCCGTCTCGGTCTGGTTCCTCTCGTCGAACCCGAGGTTGTCGAGGCGTACTTCCGAACCGTCGAGCAGCGCGCGAAACGTATTCCGCTGCAATACATCACGGGAACGACCTCGCTGGGCAACATCGACGTCGAAGTGGGGCCGGGCGTGTTCGTGCCCCGGCCGGAAACCGAATTGTTGTTGGCCTGGGCTCTGGCGTTCCTCGAGAACGTCGACCACCACCCGCCGGTGGTTCTCGATCTGTGCACGGGCTCGGGCGCATTGGCACTGGCGATCGCCAACGCTCGGCCGGACGCCGTCGTCCATGCCGTCGAGCTCGACCCGTCGGCATTGGCGTGGGCTCGGCGCAATGCGGACTTGCGCAGCGGCCACGGCGATACCCCGATCACACTGCACCACGGCGATGTCACGGCTCGAGATCTGTTGACCGAACTCGACGGTGCAGTCGACATGATCGTCGCCAACCCGCCCTACATTCCGGAGGGGGCAGACCTCGATCCCGAGGTGATCGATCACGATCCGCACATGGCGCTGTTCGGCGGTTCGGACGGCCTGTCGGTCATCGAACCGATGATCGGCAACATCGCCCGTTGGCTTCGGATCGGCGGCGGCGTCGCCATCGAACACGACGACTCCAATGGCAGCGAGGTGGCGGCGCTGCTCTCTCGGCGACGCGTGTTCACCGAGGTCACCGCGCATCCGGATCTGGCGGGTAGGCCCCGGTTCGTCGTTGCAGCACGGGCACAGTCGGCCCAGGCCTGACGACGGGAACGGCAGGCGGGCGACACCTGACATCACTTCGTTATCGAAGGTGGAAGGATAGGTGCCGTGAGTACCGTCTACGACTGCCGTGAAGCCGACGCGCGCGCTGCCGGATTGACCGCTGCCCGCGGTGCCCTCAAGTCCGGCCGACTCGTCGTCATGCCTACCGACACCCTGTACGGGATCGCCGCCGATGCATTCGACGGCAGCGCTGTCACCGATCTGCTGCGAGCCAAGGGCAGGGGACGCGATATGCCGGTTCCCGTGCTCGTCGGTTCGTGGAACACCATCGACGGCCTGGTCCAGAGTGTCCGGCCACGCACCCGAGACCTGATACGCGCCTTCTGGCCCGGCGCACTGAGCATCGTCGTGCAGCAGGCTCCATCCCTGGCCTGGGATCTGGGCGACGCTCAGGGCACCGTGATGTTGCGGATGCCGCTGCACCCGGTTGCGCTCGAGCTGTTGCGCGAGGTCGGCCCGCTCGCGGTGTCCAGTGCCAACATCTCCGGCAGTCCACCCGCCACCACCGTCACGGAGGCTCGGGATCAACTCGGCGGCTCGGCCGCGGTCTACCTGGACGGGGGACCGGCCGATCACGCGGTGGCGTCGACCATCGTCGATCTGACGAGCGATCGAGCACGAATTCTGCGGGTCGGTGCCATTCCCACCGAGAAGATTGCCGAGGTTCTCGGTGTCACCGCCGAAAGCCTGGTCCCGGGAGCGTCCTGACATGCCCGTCCGTGCCGCATGAGTGTCGAGTTGCTGGCCCAGTCGAATCTGGGGGCAGGTGTTCCCATTCGGGAGCTACTGCTGGTCTTTCTCACTGCCGCCGTCGTCACGTTCTTCGCTACCGGGGGAGTCCGAGTGGCGGCGATCAAGTTCGGTGCTGTTGCTGTTCCCCGCGATCGTGACGTCCACGTGCAGGCCACCCCGAGGCTCGGGGGAGTGGGCATCTACGTGGGCATGCTCGCCGCCCTGCTGTTCGCGTCGCAGCTGCCTGCCCTCGCCCGGGGTTTCGACGTCGCCTACAACCGCGACATTCCGGCCGCGCTGGTTGCCGGCTTCGTGATCGTGCTGGTCGGTGTCATCGACGACCGGTGGGGTCTGGATGCGCTGACCAAGTTCGTCGGCCAGGTGACGGCGGCCGGAGTCCTCGTCATCATGGGCGTCAGCTGGGTCGTGCTCTACCAGCCGTGGGGAGGCGAGCCCGGTCAACCGGGTAGCACCCTGGTGCTCGACCAACTGCAAGCCGGACTGGTGACCGTGCTGATCACCGTCGTGATCGTCAATGCGATGAACTTCGTCGACGGACTGGACGGGCTGGCGGCCGGCCTCGGGCTCATTTCCTCGGTGGCGATCTGCATCTTCTCGGTGGGGTTGCTGCAGGAGCAGGGGGGAGACGTCGGCGTCTACCCACCGGCGCTGATCGCAGCGGCGCTGGCGGGCGCGTGCCTGGGGTTTCTGCCACACAACTTTCAACCCGCTCGCATCTTCATGGGCGATTCGGGATCGATGCTCATCGGTCTGACGCTCGCCACGATCTCGACCAGTGCGTCCGGGCGGATCCCGCTGACGGCGTACGGCCCGCGCGATCTGCTGGGTCTACTGTCGCCGCTTCTGCTGGTCGGCGCTGTGATGCTCATCCCGATTCTGGACCTGCTGCTGGCTGTCATTCGCCGCACCCGGGCCGGACGGAGTCCCTTCAGCCCCGACAAGATGCACCTGCACCATCGGCTGCTGCAGATCGGCCATTCGCATCGGCGAGTGGTGTTGGTGATCTACCTGTGGGTCGGTGTCCTCGCCTTCGGGGCAGTCGGGTCGTCTCTGTTGGACCGCCGAATAGTGGTGCTCCTGGTCGCAGCGGGTCTGGTGTTCGCACTGGTCGTGACAGCTGTACCCACCTTGAGGGTGGACCGATCGCATGGCTCGGAACCGCGAAGCGCTCGACGGGGCGGCTGATCCCGTCCGCTGGTCCCGGCCGCGTCCTGGGTACCCTCGACAACTGTGACCTTCACTCCTCAGTCCATGCCCGACCAATTCGCGCCGCTTCGCGCCGCAGTTCGATACGGACTCATCGGACTGGTGGTACTGACGGTGGTGTGCGTCGGAATCTCCGTCGCCGCGGCCGGCACGCCCGGCTTGTGGGGATCGCTCATCGGCGTGGCCATCGGCGGCGGCTTTGTCATCACGACGGCCCTGTCGGTTGCGCTCACCACCCGTTTTCCTGCTTCGGCCGTCGGAGCGCTGCTGCTCGGCGGTTGGCTGGTGAAGATGGTCATCGCGCTGATCGTGCTGGTCGCACTCAAGGACGCCGACTTCTACAACCGCTACTCGTTGGGGCTGACCATCCTGGGAGCTCTCGTCGTCGTGCTCGGCGCCGAGGTCTTCGGGGTCGTCAAGACGAAGGTCGCCTACGTGGACAGCGTTCCCGGCGAGGCCAAGACCGACGATCTGTAGTACGACAAGCTGTCGTAATCGGTTAAGCTGAGGGCCGCCTACACAACGTCGTAGTTCTGTTGATAAAGTTTGCATCAAGCGGTGGGCAAGACTGGGACGAAAGAGACTTTTTCCCTGGACTGGACCCCCGCAGGTAGCAGTCAGCGTGAGCTTCCTTACAGTAGGCCCGGAGTCATCGACTTCGGCAACGTAAGGTTCCGCCCTGAGAGTTGCCGAGTCGACGTGAGTCGCCGACACCCGACAGACGCTTGGCCGATGAAGACCGGGCCTCAGCCTCTGACGATTGCGAGCCGATTTTCGTCGACTTGATAGATCGTCATTGTCCGATCGAACCGCAGTCGCTACCGGCTGCGGCCCGAACACGGGAGAGACCGCTGAGCGTCACCACCCTGGCTGCGGAATACAGTCCGCCGTCACTATCCGATTTCTTTCCTCCCGCGGTGCTGTTCGAGGGGACCCCGTTCGAGCTCGACAGGCTGATGCTCATCCGCATCCTGATGTCGGCGATTCTGATCATCTTCATGGTGGTTGCCCTCCGCAGCCCGAAGATCGTTCCGCGTGGTCTTCAGAACGTCGGAGAGATCGCTCTCGATTTCGTTCGGATCCACGTCGCAGAAGATGTGCTCGGTAAAGAACAGGGTCGTCGGTTCCTGCCCGTCATCATGACCATCTTCTTCACTGTGTTCGCGGTGAACGCGAGCGCCGTCATTCCGTTTCTGAACATCTCGTCGAATGCCCGCATCGGTCTACCGATCGTGCTCGCCGCGGTTGCGTACGTCGCGTTCATCTACGCAGGTGTCAAGAAGTTCGGCGTCGGGAAGTTCGTCAAGGGCACCATCGTCATCCCGGGCATTCCGCCTGCGATGCACGTGCTGCTGATCCCGCTGGAGTTCGTCTCGAACTTCGTACTGCGTCCGTTCACACTGACGGTGCGTCTGCTCGCCAACATGCTGGCCGGCCACATCATGCTCGTGCTGTTCTTCAGCGCGACCCAGTTCTTCCTCTTCGAGGCGTCGGCCGGGCTGAAGATCTTCGCAGCACCCTCGCTCATCATGGGCTTCTTGTTCACGATGTTCGAGATGCTGGTGATCTTCCTCCAGGCCTACATTTTCGCGCTGCTCACGGCGATCTACATCGATCTGTCGCTGCACGCCGACTCGCACTGACCGACCAACTGACCGAACCAGCTACACCGCCACCTCCGACACCCGGATGTGGACCGAAGAAAGGGAACGGAAAACCCAATGAGCCTTGAAGTTCTGGCCCAGGCGCAGGAAATCACCGCTAGCGGATACGGTGCCATCGGCTACGGCCTCGCAGCTATCGGCGGCGGCATCGGCCTCGGCCTGGTCGTCGCCAAGAACATGGAAGCAACCGCTCGTCAGCCCGAGCTGGCCGGTCAGCTCCGTACCACCATGTTCCTCGGCATCGCATTCACCGAGTCCCTCGCCCTGATCGGCCTCGTCGCCGGCTTCATTCTCTGAGAGCGCGATGACAAACGCGATTACGTTGCTGGCGGCGGAGGGGGAGGAATACAACCCTCTTCTGCCCGCAACCTACGACATCGTTTGGTCGATCGTCTGTGTCGCGGCAATCGGCTTCCTCTTCTGGAAGTACGTGGTGCCGCGCTTCACCAAGGTTCTCGCTGAGCGTTCCGAGCTCATCGAAGGCGGAATCAAGAAGGCCGAAGAGGCACAGGCAGAAGCCAAGGCTGCACTCGAGCAGTACCACGCTCAGCTGGCCGACGCCCGTTCCGAGGCCGCGCAGATCCGCGAGGAAGCGCGCACCCAGGGACAGGCGATTCTCGCCGAGATGAAGGAAAAGGCGCAGGAAGAAAGCGACCGGATCGTGGCCGCAGGTCACAATCAGCTCGTTGCTCAGCGTCAGCAGATCGTCACCGAGCTTCGGGGAGATCTGGGACGCACGGCCGTCGAACTCGCTGAGAAGGTCATCGGAGAGCAGTTGTCCGACGACGCGAAGCGTTCCAGTTCGATCGATCGCTTCCTCAACGAGTTGGATTCCGTCACCGCGGACTCCGCATCCGGAAAGTGAGTCGAACCATGTACGCAACTTCTCGTGAGGCACTCGCCCGCACGCGGTCGGTTGCCCACGAAGCTCTGGGGTCCGCGTCGGCAGGCGAGGCAACAGCCGTCGCTGCTCAGACCGGTGCCGAGTTGTTCGCCGTCGTCGAGACTCTCGACGCGCAGCGCACGTTGCGTACCGCTCTCGCCGATTCGTCGGTCGAGGGCGTTCGGCGAAGCGATCTGGCCGGAGAGGTCTTCTCCGGCCAGGTGTCGAGTGCAACGGCGACGATCGTCAAGGCCGCTGCCGGAGAAAGCTGGTCCACCGCTCGCGACCTGCTGAACTCGCTGGTCGAGCTGGGACGTGAAGCTCTGCTTCGCGCCGCGGCCGATCAGGATCAGCTGGACACGGTCGAGGACGAACTGTTCCGACTGGGGCGGATCGTGGCGGCCAACCCGCAGCTCGAGCAGGCCCTGTCGGATCGCTCGAAGCCTTCGCAGGCCAAGCGTGAACTGCTCGGTCGCCTGCTCTACGGCAAGGTCACCGCGGTCACCGAGGCGCTCGCAGTTCAGGCTGTGACGCGTCCACGGAAGGCGGCTCCCGCCGACGTACTGAACGGACTGGCCGACCTGGCCGCCGAACAGCGCGACCGCGCGGTTGCACACGTCCGCAGCGCAGCCCCACTGAGCGACAGTCAGCTCGAGAAGCTGACGGCAACCTTGACCCGCACGTACGGCAAGCAGGTCACGGTGCATGTAGAGGTCGATACCGAACTGCTCAGCGGACTTGTCGTTCGTATCGGCGACGAGGTCATCGACGGTAGCGGGGCAGGCCGCCTCGCTGCATTGCGAAAGACGCTCAAATAGTCCGACACGGACACAGTAACGAGAAGAAGCGTCTCGACTTTCGAGACATTTCACCCCGCGATCATTTGAAGGAAGAGCAGGAAACACTATGGCGGAGCTGACGATCTCCTCCGACGAGATCCGTAGCGCGATCGATAACTTCACCGCGAGCTACTCACCGGAGTCTTCCCGCGAGGAGGTCGGCACGGTTACGGACACGAGCGACGGAATCGCCCACGTGTCCGGATTGCCGTCGGCGATGTCCAACGAACTCCTGGAATTCCCCGGCGGAGTTCTCGGTGTCGCGCTGAACCTGGATGCCACCGAAATCGGTGCCGTCATCCTCGGTGACTACGAGCACATCGAAGAAGGCCAGGAAGTCAAGCGCACCGGAGACGTGCTGTCGGTCCCCGTGGGCGACGGCTACCTCGGTCGCGTCGTGGACCCCCTGGGCAAGCCCATCGACGGCCTCGGCGACATCGAGTCCTCCGAGACCCGCGCCCTCGAACTGCAGGCTGCCTCGGTGCTCGAGCGTCAGCCCGTCGAGGAGCCGCTGCAGACCGGTATCAAGGCGATCGACGCCATGACCCCGATCGGCCGCGGCCAGCGTCAGCTCATCATCGGCGACCGCAAGACCGGCAAGACCGCGGTCTGCATCGACGCGATCCTGAACCAGAAGGCCAACTGGGAGAGCGGTGACGAGAAGAAGCAGGTTCGCTGCATCTACGTCGCCATCGGCCAGAAGGGCTCCACGATCGCAGGCGTCAAGGCTGCACTCGAAGAGCAGGGCGCACTCGAATACACGACCATCGTCGCGGCTCCCGCGTCCGATTCGGCCGGCTTCAAGTGGCTCGCCCCGTACACCGGCTCGGCCATCGGCCAGCACTGGATGTACCAGCGCAAGCACGTCCTCATCGTGTTCGACGACCTGACCAAGCAGGCCGAGGCGTACCGCGCCATCTCGCTGCTGCTGCGTCGTCCGCCGGGCCGCGAGGCATACCCCGGTGACGTCTTCTACTTGCACTCCCGTCTGCTGGAGCGTTCGGCGAAGCTGTCCGACGAGCTCGGTGGCGGATCGTTGACGGCTCTGCCGATCATCGAGACCAAGGCCAACGACGTCTCGGCGTACATCCCGACCAACGTCATCTCCATCACCGACGGTCAGGTCTTCCTGGAGTCGGACCTGTTCAACAAGGGCGTCCGTCCCGCTATCAACGTCGGCATCTCGGTGTCCCGAGTCGGCGGCGCGGCACAGACCAAGGGCATGAAGAAGGTCTCCGGATCTCTTCGCCTCGAGCTCGCTCAGTTCCGCGAGCTGGAAGCCTTCTCGGCGTTCGCTTCCGACCTCGACGCGGCCTCCAAGGCGCAGCTCGAGCGTGGCGCACGTCTGGTCGAGCTGCTCAAGCAGGATCAGTACGCCCCGGTTGCCGTCGAAGATCAGATCGTCTCGATCTGGCTGGCCGGCCAGGGTACGTACGACTCGGTGCCCGTCGGCGACGTGCGTCGCTTCGAGACCGAACTGCTCGAGGATCTGCACCGCAACGCCAGCGGCGTCTACGACAGCATCGCCGGTGGCAAGGCCCTCGACGAGGACAACCAGAAGGCGCTGACCGAGGCGACCGAGAAGTTCAAGGCCGGATTCGTGGACTCGGACGGCAACCGCGTCGTCAACGAGGCCGAGGCAGACACTCTGAACGCCGACGAGGTCAGCCAGGAACAGGTCAACGTCACTCGCAAGACAGTCAGCAAGTAGGCCTGCGATGACAGGTGACAAGACGAGCACAGAAGGGAGCGTGAACAGCTAGATGGCAAGCATTCTCGAGCTTCGCTCCCGCATCAAGTCGGTCAACTCGACCAAGAAGATCACCAAGGCACAAGAGTTGATCGCGACATCGCGAATCACCAAGGCTCAGGCCCGCGTTGCCGCATCGAAGCCGTATGCGGAAGAGATCACCAAGGTCCTCTCCGCGTTGGCGAGTGCATCGAGCTCGCTCGATCACCCGTTGCTCAACGAGCGACCCGAGCCCAAGCGTGCCGCAGTTCTGGTCGTGACCAGCGACCGCGGTATGTGCGGCGGCTACAACTCCAACGTGCTCAAGGAGACGGAGGAGCTGTTCCAGCTTCTCCGTTCCGAGGGCAAGGATCCGGTCATCTACGTTCTGGGCGCAAAAGGCCTGGGCTACTACACATTCCGCGAGCGGGACGTGAAGGGTGCCTGGACCGGCTTCTCTCAGGAGCCCGGATACGCCGACGCGGCCAAGGCCAGTAGGCACCTGGTCGAGCTGTTCATGGCCGGCTCGGGCACCGAGGTCGACGCTCCCAACGGTGAAGGCACCGTCGAGGGCGTGGACGAGTTGCACATCGTCTACACCCGCTTCGTGTCGATGCTCACGCAGAAGCCCGAAGTTCGCCGTATGGCACCGCTCGAGATCTCGTACACCGACGAGGAATTCGAGATGGGTGCAGACGCGTTGAGCGACTCGCCGACCGCAGATGTGCAGGCACAGTACGAGTTCGAGCCGGAAGCGGGAACCCTGCTCTCGGCGCTGCTGCCCAAGTACATCAGCACCAGGATCTATGCGTCGTTGCTCGATGCAGCAGCGTCGGAGTCCGCGGCGCGTCGTACCGCCATGAAGGCAGCGACGGACAACGCGAACGAATTGGTCGAGACCTTGAGCCGTCAGGCCAACCAGGCTCGGCAGGCCCAGATCACCCAGGAAATCAGCGAAATCGTCGGTGGCGCCAACGCGTTGGCCGACAGCGCAGGAAGTGACTAAGCAATGACCGCAGCAGTAGCCCAAGAGAACGCGAGCGGAGCGGACACACAGTCCGGCCGTGTCGTTCGGGTCATCGGCCCCGTTGTGGACGTCGAGTTCCCGCGCGGCTCGATTCCCGCACTGTTCAACGCCCTCAACGCAGAGATCACTCTGCCGACCGTGGCCAAGACCCTGACGCTCGAGGTCGCACAGCACCTCGGCGACAACTTGGTTCGCACCATCTCGATGCAGCCCACCGACGGACTCGTCCGCGGCACTGCAGTCGTCGACTCGGGCAAGCCGATCTCGGTTCCCGTCGGTGACGTCGTCAAGGGCCACGTGTTCAACGCCCTCGGTGACTGCCTGGACACCCCCGGACTCGGCCGCGACGGCGAGCAGTGGGGCATCCACCGCAAGCCACCAGCCTTCGATCAGCTCGAGGGCAAGACCGAGATCCTCGAGACCGGCATCAAGGTCATCGACCTTCTGACCCCGTACGTCAAGGGCGGAAAGATCGGACTGTTCGGTGGTGCCGGTGTCGGCAAGACCGTTCTGATCCAGGAAATGATCACTCGTATCGCACGCGAGTTCTCGGGCACCTCGGTGTTCGCAGGAGTCGGCGAGCGTACCCGTGAGGGCACCGACCTTCACCTCGAGATGGAAGAGATGGGCGTCCTCCAGGACACCGCCCTCGTCTTCGGCCAGATGGACGAGCCGCCCGGCACGCGTATGCGCGTGGCGTTGTCGGCACTGACCATGGCGGAGTACTTCCGCGATGTTCAGGGACAGGACGTTCTTCTGTTCATCGACAACATCTTCCGCTTCACGCAGGCAGGTTCGGAGGTGTCGACCCTTCTCGGTCGTATGCCGTCGGCCGTCGGTTACCAGCCCACGCTGGCGGACGAGATGGGTGAGCTCCAGGAGCGCATCACCTCGACCCGTGGACGCTCGATCACCTCGCTGCAGGCGATCTACGTTCCCGCCGACGACTACACCGACCCGGCCCCGGCCACGACGTTCGCGCACCTCGATGCGACGACCGAGCTCTCGCGTCCGATTTCGCAGATGGGTATCTACCCCGCTGTGGACCCGCTGAGCTCGACCTCGCGAATCCTCGAGCCCGGCATCGTCGGTGCGGAGCACTTCCGCGTCGCCAACGAGGTCAAGCGAATCCTGCAGAAGTACAAGGAGCTGCAGGACATCATCGCCATCCTCGGTATGGACGAGCTCCAAGAAGAGGACAAGGTTCTGGTCGGCCGCGCACGCCGCCTCCAGAAGTTCCTCGGCCAGAACTTCATCGTTGCCGAGAAGTTCACCGGCGAGGCCGGTTCGGTCGTGTCGCTCTCCGACACCATCGAGGCATTCGACAAGGTCACCAAGGGTGAGTACGACCACCTTCCCGAGCAGGCCTTCAACAGCTGTGGCGGTCTCGACGATGTCGAGGCAGCCGCGAAGAAGATGGCCGGAAAGTAGACCGACGTGACTTCTTCCGAGAAGAGCGGCATGGAGGTCTCCCTGGTCGCTGTGGAGCAAAAGCTGTGGTCCGGTACCGCGACCATCGTCAGCGCTCAGACCACCGAAGGTGAGATCGGCATCATGCTGGGCCACGAGCCTGTCCTCGGGCAGTTGATCGAGGGTGGCACGGTGTCGATCACCACCACGGACGGCGAGAAGCTCATCGCAGCCGTCCACGGTGGGTTCCTGTCGGTGACCGGCAAGACGGTCACCGTGCTGGCAGAATCGGCCGATTTCGCCGACGACATCGATGTCGAGGCGGCACGGGCTGTAGTGGCAGAGAACGGCGACGACCTCGAGGCCATTGCTGTGGCCAAGGGTCGTGTCCGCGCTGTCGAGCGGTCCTAGGTTCACGAGAAGCCGCGACGAGACCTGCGATGCACTACGGATTGATTGTTCTGATCATTCTGGTTGTGCTGCTCGCAGGGCTCGTCGCGGCTTTTGCGTACCGTCTGATGGTTCTACGGCGCGGGGGAACCGCCGCGATCATGCGGGTATTGCCGACGGACGGTGGGGCCGGTTGGCGTCACGGCATCATTCGGTACGGCGACAACACTCTCGTTTTCTTCAAGCTGTCGAGTCTTCGTCCCGGCCCCGATCATCGGCTGGGTAGACAAGACATTCACGTGGGTGATCGACGAGCCCCACGGGACACCGAGTTCGACATCATGACACCGGACATCGCCGTGTTGGAACTGTCCGACCACGGTAAGTATTTCGAGATCGCCCTGGACAGAAGTGCGTTGACCGCTTTCCTGTCCTGGGTCGAATCTCGTCCCTCCGGTCGGTCGCGTCGCCGCCGACCGGCTGCCTGATCAGCTGTTGTCGGTAGTCGGATCGTTCGAAGTGCGGCTCGACCCGGGAATCCACTGGACGTCGCCCTCGGGGTTGGCGTAGCGGCTGAGAATGAACAGTAGATCCGAGAGTCGGTTGAGGTATTTCGCCGGCAATGCACTCGTGGTCTCCGGGCTCGCGTGCACCGCAGCCCATGCCGACCGCTCTGCCCGTCGGGCCACCGTTCGCGACACGTGTAGCAACGCTCCCAGCGGCGTTCCGCCCGGCAGAATGAACGACGTCAGTGCGGGGAGATCCTCGTTGAACTCGTCGCACCAGCCTTCGAGGCGGTCGACGTAGCTCTGATCGATGCGCAGAGGCGGGTACTGCGGATTCTCGACGACCGGAGTTGACAGATCGGCCCCCGCGTCGAACAGATCGCTCTGGATGGTGCGGATCACCGAATGCACCGATTCGGGCGGATTGCCCAGTGCGAGAACCACACCGAGGCTCGCGTTGGTCTCGTCGCAGTCCGCGTAGGCAACGAGTCGTTCGTCGTTCTTGGACACCCTCGAGAAATCGCTCAGCCCGGTGGTCCCGTCGTCGCCGGTTCTCGTATAGATGCGGGTGAGGTGGACGGCCATGCGCGCTACGGTACCGCGCGGGTGTCGGCCGGTCCCGCTGGCTACGCTGTCGACGTGAGTGAACGCTTTTTGGTCAACGGTGGAAATCGCCTCGTCGGTGAGGTGGCGGTCGGTGGTGCGAAGAACAGCGTCCTCAAATTGATGGCTGCAGCGCTGCTGGCAGAGGGCACCAGCACGATCACCAACTGCCCCGACATCCTGGACGTGCCACTGATGGCAGAAGTGCTGCGTGGGCTCGGCTGTGAGGTCGAGTTGGAGGGATCGGTCGTTCACATCACCACTCCGGCCATGCCGAAGTATCACGCCGATTTCGCGGCAGTTCGCCAGTTCCGAGCTTCGGTGTGCGTGTTGGGGCCGCTGGTTGCGCGGTGCAAGAGAGCTGTCGTCGCACTGCCGGGTGGTGACGCGATCGGGTCGCGTCCCCTCGACATGCACCAGTCCGGTCTCCAGTTGCTCGGGGCCCGCAGCGAGATCCAACACGGGTGCGTCGTTGCGGAAGCAGACGAATTGCGCGGCGCGAACATCAGACTGGCGTTTCCGTCCGTCGGTGCCACCGAGAACATCTTGATGGCCGCAGTCCTCGCCACCGGGGAGACGGTGATCGACAACGCCGCGCGTGAGCCGGACATCGTCGACGTGTGCAACATGCTCAACGAGATGGGCGCCGATGTCCGAGGTGCAGGCACGTCGACCTTGACCATTCGAGGCGTGAGCGCGCTGAAGCCGACGACCCATCGAGTGATCGGCGATCGCATCGTCGCGGCGACGTGGGGAATCGCCGCTGCCATGACTCGTGGGGATGTGCGAGTGCGTGGTGTGAACCCCAAGCACCTGTCGTTGGTGTTGGACAAGTTGAGGTCCGCCGGCGCCGAGGTCACCAGCGAACCCGACGGCTTCCGCGTCGTGCAGCACGAGCGACCGCGCGCGGTCAATTTCGCGACGCTTCCTTATCCAGGGTTTCCGACCGACCTGCAGCCGATGGCCATCGGACTCGCGACCGTCGCCGACGGCACGTCGATGATCACCGAAAATGTCTTCGAGGCTCGATTCCGGTTCGTCGAGGAGATGATCAGGCTCGGGGCCGACGCGCGTACCGATGGCCACCACGCCGTGGTTCGCGGTGTCCCGCAGCTGTCCAGTGCGCCGGTGTGGTCCTCCGATATCCGGGCCGGGGCCGGATTGGTTCTCGCGGGACTGGTGGCCGACGGTACGACAGAGGTGCACGACGTGTTCCACATCGATCGCGGCTATCCGCGATTCGTCGAGAACCTGACTGCATTGGGTGGCAGCATCGAGCGGGTCAGCTGAGAAGCACGGCTTCCAGCGCCTCGGCCAATATGCTTATCGCATAGTCCAATTCGTCGTCGGAGACGGAACCGTATCCGACGACAATTCCACCCCGGGCTGTGTGCGAGCGGGTCGAGCGTTCGAGTGTCGGTACGTCCACACCCTTCGCGGCACATGACGTAGCGACGTCGCGCGCCGACGCGGTATCGAGTATCAACACCGTGTGGAGGCCGGCTCCGACTCCGCGGAGCTCGCCGAACCTGGAGAGCGCGGCGGCGACCAGGCGGTCGCGGGTCCGATAGAGCCGGCGCGCCGTTCGGACGGCTCTGTCCCATTCGCCGTCGCGCAACATGGACGTCATCGCATGCTGGACGGGAACCGATGGGTGATCGCCGATCGCGCGGCGCGTTGCCGAGATACGGTCGACCATCGACCGAGGCGCCACCATCCAGCCGAGGCGGATCCCGGCACCGAGGGTCTTGGATACGGTGCCGAGGTACACGGTCCGGTCGGGTGCCAGCTCGGCTACAGTGGGCAAAGGCGCTACGCCGTAACGGAATTCGGAGTCGTAGTCATCCTCGATGATCATGGAATCGTTGCTGCGTGCCCAGTCCGCCAAGGCGCGTCGACGTCCGATCGGCATGAATGCGCCGGTCGGATATTGATGCGACGGCGTGACGTAGACGGCTGGTGTCCGTGGGGGAGTCGAGTCGAGTTGTTCGACGATCAGGCCATCGCGGTCGACGGGGACGTCGTGCAAGGACCACCCGCGATGCGTCGCGAGCGCAGCGGCGGATTTGTAGCCTGGATTCTCCAGTGCCAGAACGTGTTCGACCGATTCGGCGACGGAAAGCGCACCGAGGGCAAGATCGAGACCGTGAACGCTGCCCGTCGTGATCACGATCGACGCCGGTGTGGTGTGCAGCCCGCGTGCGCGGCGGAGTAGCTCAGCGACGCGAGTCCTCAGTTCGAGCGTGCCGGCGGAATCGGGATAGTCGCCGGGAGGTGGTGTGCCGCCGACGTCGCGCCACGCGCGCTTCCAGGCATCGGATGCCGAGGGCGGAGTCCATGGGATTCCCGGGCGGAGCGATATCCGCGGGGGTGTTCGTGGTGTGGTGTGTGCGCTCGACGCCATCGCAACCGATCGAGGTGGATGGGGGATGTGTCGGACATAGTTGCCCGAACCGCGTCGGGCATCGAGCCAACCTTCTGCGACAAGCTGTTCGTAGGCCTTCTCCACGACCGCACGCGCAATGCCCAGATCGACGGAAAGGGCTCGGGTACTGGGTAATCGAGAATCGGGCTTCAGCTCGCCGGCGTCGATTGCGGATCGGATGCGATCGGCCAGTTGGACGGGCAGCGTCCGAGCGTCGGCGCGATCGATGGTGATCGACAGAGTGATCGGGAGCATGGACCAGCGGTCTCCTTCGTCATCTACGTCGAAGTGGCCTGAACAAAATCGACTGGATTGGATCATGACACAAGGCCACTCGTACCGGATCCTGAAACCATGACAGTCCACGACGTGCCTCTTTCCCCGACGCCGCGAACCGTAGTGAAGCGGGGTAGGCCTCGTGCCGGCCTCGAACGGGCATTGCTGCTGGACGTACTGCGCGCCGCCCGTATCTGTCATATGGGCGTGATCGTGGCCGGAGTTCCGCGCGTCGTGCCGACGGTGTTCGGCGTGGATCCGGCCGGCCCGGACAGGGAAGGCACGCTGTACCTGCACGGATCCGTGGCATCACGCAGCATGATCGATGCTCCGGAGCAGGACATCTGCGTCACCATGACCGTCGTCGACGGTCTCGTCCTTGCGCGATCGGCATTCCATCATTCGATGAACTATCGAAGTGCCGTTGTCGTCGGACGGCCTCGTCGAGTGGTGGACGCCGACGAGCGGATTCGAGCATTGGACACGATCGTCGACCAGGTGATCCCCGAAAGAAGCGCACATCTGCGCTCGCATACGCGGAAGGAGCTGGCTGCCACCGCGGTGCTGGCGCTTCCGATGTACGAGGCATCGGTGAAATCGCGGTCAGGTGGTCCGGTCGACGACGACCTCGACATCGAACGGGGCGACGTGTGGGCCGGCGTTGTTCCGGTGTGGGAGGCCCTCGGCGTCGCAGAAGCTGCCGCGGACCTCGCGGCGGACATCCCGGTTCCGAAGCATGTGGACGATGTGCGCCGGAACGCGATGCGGGGGTGAACGCTGTTGCAGCAGTGGCAGTTCGGGCTGTGGTTGGCATCACAAGCGCAACCTGCAGCGTGTTGCAGTCGCGGTGACCTGACGCGTCGCCGTCCAGCTGCGCGAATGTCACGAGAGCATCGGGCGACCTGCCGATTTGCGTTGGTGTGGTTGGTGGCGTAACTTTTGTCGAGTCAGAGCGACGGACACCGACCCGGTCTTCACGGACTGGGTGAACGAGGTTGGAC
>NZ_JBEYIW010000019.1:0-80848 GCF_040636045.1 Rhodococcus sp. NPDC006774
ACGACGGAGGTGACCACTGATGCACTGATGCAACTACCCGCCTGATCACCAACGAAGGATCACAAACCAGTTACACCACTTCTAGGGGCTTGACCTGATCAGGGCGGCGAGTTTGGAGTCCGTTTCGGTCTCCCATCCGCCGTAGCTGTCCAGCAGTCCGCGCAATGCTGCGGTGTCTCGGTCGAGGTCTTGGCGAAGGCCTGCGGTGAACAGTTCCGGACGGATCCATGTGACCGCTTTGGGATTGGCGGCAACGAGGGTTTCGTAGCGTCGGCTGGGGTCGTCCGCGAGGCTTTCCGCCGCATCGAGCTCGGAGGCAGTGGGATCATCGTCGTCGTCCGTCAGGCTCGTGTCGACGATCGTGCCTGTGGGGATCCGCAGATCGTTGTCGATTGCGTATCCGAACAGTTCGTTTCGGGCGATGTGCCGTTGCAGCGAGAGGGTGAAGGAGTGACCGCAGGAGGACAGTCGTTTGTAGAACGTGGTGCGGACGAACCCTGCGACGTTGCCGCGGCCGCGGTTGAGGTTGTCGACGAAGTCTTTCTCGGCGTCGGTCAGGGCCGCGGTCTTCTTCAGGTATTTACCCAACTCGTACCTGGGTAGGACCAGCGTGGTGAGGGTGTCGAGGGTGGTGTCGCTGGCCATGATGGCGGCGGGGTCGTCGTCTCCAAAGGAGTGGTCGACGGGTTTGGGGATGCGCTGTGGGAACTCGAATCGTGCGCCGTTGGAGAACTCGAGATACTGCCGGCCGGTCTCGTCGGTCTCCGAGAAGTTGTTCTTGATGAACGTCCTGGTTCGGCGTACCAGGTGCTCGCTCATCAGTCGCTTCCAGTCGTCGGGGTCTTCCGATCGACGGAAAGCCGCCATGGTGGTGATCTTATCGTCGACTTTGTCGCGGAGCCGTGGGTCGGCCGCCATCGCGTTGGTCGGTGCCAGGCCGAGGTCGTCGTCATCGTCGATGTAGAGCGAGAGCTGGTTAGCCACGTCTCGGAAGCGGATGTTGTACGGAGTGGCCGTGAGCAGCAGTGTCTTGCTGTCGAAGGCGTGGATGTATTCCTGGACTGCTTTGTAATCCCGGCGTTCGTCGTTGCGCAGGGTGTGGGATTCGTCGACGATGACGAATGCGTAGCGCCGCAGGCCCGGTAGGTCTCGGTGCGCGGTGCTGTACGGGACCACGTGTCCGTACAGGTTGTACGCCTCGAAGTGCTCTTTCCACATCTTGACCAGGTTCTTCGGGCACACGACGAGCGGCATGTACCCGTGTTCGTCGCGCAGCATCAAAGCAACCGCGATGGCAGTGAGGGTCTTACCGAGTCCGACGACGTCGCCGAGCATCGTCCCTTGCTTGGTCATGATCCGGCGCGCCAGAGTTCGGACCGCGGTCGACTGGTATTCGAGGAGCTGCGAGCCGATCTCGGCTGGTACGGAGTACTCGGCTAGCCCTTCGCGCACGTCGCGCGAGAGGTCGTAACAGACCTTGAGATACACCTCGTACGGGCGGCGGGGTTCTTTCCTCGCCCACGATTCGTCCAACAGCGCCAACAAGTCCGCTGTCACTTCGCGGCTGAACCGGTCGGTCCAGCGGGCCTCGAACCAATCCGACAGCGTCTGAGCCCCGGTGGTATCGAGGACGTCGACGTTGAGTTCGAGGTTGTGGGTCAACCCGGGTGCGGTGAGGTTCGACGATCCGACGAATCCTGTGATCGGGTTGTTGAGGTCCTCGCGGTGAAAGATGTAGGCCTTTCCGTGCAGGGGACGACGTGTAAATACCTTGATCTGAACGGCTTTCGACTCCAAAAGGTCTTGAAGTGACTGCAGTGATGCCCGATCGGCTGCGGTAGGAAGCCCGCGCATCAACTGAGTGCGGAGTTGCTCGACCAACGCGGCTTTGCGTGCGCGCGCGGCGTTCGCGTCGGCGTCGAGGATCTCCGATCCGTCGACCGCGGCCTGCAGTTCTTCGAGCGCCTCTTCTTGCGGTCCCGTCATGACCATGCCGATCAGGATTCGCACCACCGGCTCGGTGCGTTCGGCTTCGGAGATTTTCTGTCGGACCAGCGAATCGAAGACCGACCAGCCTCGAAGGTTGAAGTAGCCGACCGCGACATCCATGCGGTCCGACGCCTGGAGCGTTTGCTGTAAGTGCGCGCCGAGGTGTGAGTTGATGTTGTCGAAGATCCGCGTCACGAGCTGTGGCCGCTCCGTCCAGTAGCTCCCGGTGAGCCCGAGATTCGTGCCCGGGTCGTCCAACCCGTTGTGGTTAGTGTTTCAAACGTCCACGGGGCTTTGGGATGAACACGACCAATTGCAAGAGAGAGATGCCATCTGGGTCCCATGGACGGGCGAGTGTGGTCTCGTTGACCGAGAACCATGTACCGGGCCCCGTACGTCACCGGGTGCGCGATACCAGCGCATCGCCGACGTCGCGCCCTGGCGGGTAGACGTCCAGTGCACGCACTGAGTTCCACCGTTGTTGTCGGTGGGTTCTCTTACACTTCCGATATGTCTGGTTGCACTGCACCTGTCCAGGGCCACAGATCGTCGGCGGCCGCTGCGAATTGCCCTGCCTGCCGAGGCCGATCTCGGCGGTCCTACTCGTCGTACGTCCCGTACTCCCCGACTCCGCGTTACTCAGGCGGCGCCAGCTCGACTGTCGGCGGATCGTCCTCAAGTGGTCACTCACGCCGGCTGAGAGGGGGCGGCTCCGTGTCGTACAGCTCGACCGAGTGGCGGACCATGGAACCGCTCGCGCAGAAGGCAGAGCTGGTGGCGCAAAGTCACCCGGAGAGACGCGACCTGTTTCTCTGTCACGCGTGGGCGGACCGTGAAAGCGCTGCCAAGGACCTATGTGATCTGCTCATCTCCCACGGCGCGACGGTGTGGTTCAGCGAGTACGACGTCGGTCTCGGGAAGTCACTGCTTCAAGAAATCGACAGGGGCCTGGCCAACTCACGAATCGGCATCGTTCTGGTTACACCGGCCCTGCTCGAAGGCCTGAAGTCGACGAGTGGCATAGCAGGGAAAGAACTGTCGGCGCTGCTCGCGACCGATAGGGTAATTCCGGTTGCTCATGACACCACGTTCGACGCGCTCCGGGATATCAGTCCCCTTCTCGCTGCACGTTCCGGTCTGACCACTGGGGATACATCGATGTCGGATGTAGCCAAGAAGGTGGCCGGGGCAGCCGCTGCCGAGGGCAGCGTCTGAGAGTCAGACATGCATTACGAACAAGCGCGTCACATAGCGCTGAGGACCCGGCTGTCTGACCATATCGTCGATGGCGGCGCAGTTCAGGTGGCAGACGGGCGGGCGGCTTGTCATAAGGGCTGCTTATCGGCCGCGCCCATGGATGGAGCCTGCCTGGTACTCCCCTGGTGCTGCCGTCTCGACGTGCCTAACGTTCAGGCGCGTTCCGCCTGAACGGCGCGGGTGGCGCGCAGCCACCGGCTCAGGTAGCCCGAGGACGATGCCAATCCCGGGTGCTCGGTGAGGTAGTCGGTGAACCAGCCCGACAGGCCGTCCCAGTGCTGCGCGTCGCCGGGAGGGCGCAGGGTCCAGCCCAGCTCGTGCAGTGTCCAGTGCGCTTTGGCGGAGTTGCGCAGCATCGAGGTGGTGACCCAGTTGGAGGCGTCGTCTGCGCCGCCGCGGGCGACGGGATCGACGTGGTCGATCGACGGAAACAGCTCCCAGAACGCGAAATGCGTCTCGGTCATCTTCCAATTTGGATGTGCGGGAAACTCGTTCGGCAGCACGACCGACAGCAACCTCAATGCTCCCGGGTGGATCAGTCGGTCGCCGGAGTAGCGGTCGAGGAAGCCGTCGCGGTAGAACGTGCGCAGCATCTCGGGCAGTGTGTATCGGCGTTGCGCTGCGGTGCCGACGACGTGTGGGTAGTCGGTGCCGATGATAGCCTTGGCGGCGTCCGCGTCTCCGGCGGTCAGGGCCGCGCAGGCCCGGGCGAGGACGTCCGCTTTCTGCGGCGGCCGGGCCGATTCGGAGGCAACGACGATGTCGCCGGTCATGCGGGAAGCGCGTTGATACGGGCGACCGGGTCGATGGCCGAACACGGTGCCGCTACAGCGGCCATTCCCACCCTCCCTGGCCAGGCTCCATGACCCCTGGCTGGAACACGATCGTGGTCGAATCAGTGGGAACGTCGAGCACCATGAAACCCTCGTACGTGGATGCAGGCGACAGCTGCGAAGGGATCGAATTGTTGGACTCGGCGCACACCCATGCCGCCGGCGACGTAATTTCCGGAGTTGTCACTCCCGATTCGAGAACGGCCGAAAACGAATCAGGGGTGAACATGGCCGTGTACTGCGCTACGTTCACACCAGGCAAGATCTCGACTCGAATGGGGAATGCCAGGATCGATCCGAACTCCGGCTGATACTGCGTCGTCGAACATTCCGACGCAGGTACTGGCGCTCCGACCACGAATTCGACCTCACACGGGAACCCGCCGCCGCTCTCGCAGCCAAGGCCCGCCCGTTCGTCGAACGCCTTGACCTTGTTCCCTCTCGGACTCTCGCCGGTGTTTGCAGCCGCCGAAGAAGAAGTCGACGATTCGGAAGTCGCTGCCTGCTGCGTAGGCCGATCCAGCTCTGCTGTCGTCTGTTCGCCGGACGAACATCCGACCGCGAACAGAAAACTCGCCACACCCACTGCGACGACACTTTTCTTCAAGAGACCATCCTCGTCAACAGCACTCCGGGGGCACTTCGAATTTCTCGACTCATTGAAGCACCAGAAGCTGCGGGTTGGAGGAGCATCGAACCGACCGGCGCGCCGAAACTTCCGCATAGAGAGGAACGGAGCCGCGCGCTGGTCGATCGACCGATACCAGTGCGTACGGCAGGCGAGTCGCGTGCGTCGTCGATCGCGAGTCGGTATGCCCGACCGGTAGCACCGAGTCCTTGAACTGCAGAGTTGCTCATGGAGGCAGCCACCTCTGTCACGCAGTCCAGTCCAACGACGACCGAGAACGCCACGGGTTCGTTTGCGCACGATCAGTATGGACCATTATGACCACTTATGGACAGAACACCATAAATGACTATAGTTCTCCATATGGACCCCGCCTTGAATCCCTTCAAACCAGGATCAGGGCTGCGGCCACCAGCGCTGGAGGGGCGAACCCGCCAACGCGAAGAATTCGACCTCCTCGTGGCTCGGAGCAAGAACCGCAACTACGACCGCGGCATGATCCTGTCGGGCCTGCGCGGTGTCGGCAAAACCACCCTGCTCAACAATTTGTCCGAGCACGCCGAACGACAAGGTTGGTTGACGATTGGGTTGGAGGCGCGGCCCAACGAGTCAGGCGTCAGCGCCGTGCGCGCCAAGCTCGGTTCCGAACTCGCCGCCGGCCTGCGCCGGTTCAGCCGCAAACATCAGATGCAGAAAGCGCTCGATGACCTGATCTCCCTCGCCCGCGGGTTCACCCTCGGTGTCGGCCTGGGACCGGCGAAAGTCGAAGTGTCGCTCGATCACGGTGCCGCCAGCGGGGACATCGACCTCGACCTCGAAGAACTGGTCGAGGCGATCAGTGCCGCGATGAAGAAGAAGGGCACCGCGTTCGGGCTGTTCATCGACGAGATGCAGGACCTCGATTCCGACCTTCTCGGCGCGTTGCTGTCGGTGCAGCATCGGGCCAGCCAGCGGGAGTGGCCGTTCTTCGTCATCGGCGCGGGCCTGCCCAATCTCCCGTCGGTGCTCGCCGACAACCGGTCGTACGCGGAGCGGCAGTTTACTTACAGCACCATCGGCCCCCTGGCGCCAGCCGATGCCGCCGAAGCTCTGGAGATCCCGGTCAACCAGCACGGTGGGTCCTTCACCCCCGATGCCCTGTCCATTCTCGTCGAGGCCAGCGGCGGGTACCCGTACTTCCTGCAGGAATACGGCAAAGCCGTCTGGAACGTCGCCGCCACAGCAGTATTCGACGAAGACGACGCCCACCTCGCGGTCGAAGAAGGACGACGAGCACTGGACGAAGGCTTCTTCCCCTCCCGATGGAACCGCCCCTCCGACAGGGAGCGGCGCTATATGCGCGCAATTGCCCTCGCTGCCGACGACGCACCGCGTTCGGGAGTCGTCGCCGCCGCAATGGGACAAACGACGACCGGTGTCAGCGACGTCCGCGACTCCCTGATCCGCAAAGGCCTGATCTGGTCCCCCGAACACGGCAGGATTGCGTTCACAGTGCCGGGGATGTCGGACTTCATCCGGCGTCAGCCGATAGACTGACCCCCGCGAAGCCCCATCGATCGTCGCGGAGCGCCTGGATCCGGTAGGTAGGCTCGTCGACCAATCCCAGTCGACGAGGACTGTCCGCCTAAATCCTGCTGAGGATCTCAGCTTTCTTGGTGTGAAATTCGTGGTCGGTAAGGATGCCCGCTTGGTGCAATTCCGCCAACTGCCTCAGCGCGGCCATGTGATCAACCGGCGGTGCCGCTGGGGGTTGCCTGTGGCGTGTTGTTGGCTCGTCCATACTCGGGCGCGAAAGACGGTTGCGCGCGTTCTCGACAAACAACTTGCCCTCGGGCTTGGCGACGTTCTTGATCTCCGCCTTGTTTCCGCTCGCGAAGATGGTGATGCTTCCGAGCAACATGCCGCTGCTCCACTGGACGGACGATGTCTTCTCGAACGGAAAATCTTCGGAGGACGACGACACTATGCCTTCGAAGATGAACAGAATGCGCCGATTCGTGAGCGCCAGCAGGCCCTGCCCCTTGCCGTACTGACCGACAACCAGTGAATCGACCAGCTCGCTTTCCCAGAGAAACTCCGGCAGCTTCCGAATTTCCTTCTGAGCACCGTATTTGTTCGTCAGCCGCGCGACGGCCTTCTCGATATCAGGGCGGTTAGCCACGTTCTTACTCCTGGATGGTGCACTGGCCAGCGACTTGGGCCTTATGGGGCCAAACAAACCTGCTCGCGCGGTTGCAGTGTCATTGCTCTATTACCGACTCACGTCAGGCTAATCGTTACCGCGCGCACAACGCATCGTACGGGCGACAACCGCCGAAGGTGTCGACCCCGAGATCTGTGAGATAGCGGTTCACCACCCACCGACGCGAATGCAGGAGTCGGTCATTCGCTACCGACCGTCAGCTGCTGCATGCAGCGTAGAGGTGCCACCTTCACGTTCGCTGCTGCAGAGAATCTTAATGAGTTACAGAGACTCACTTGCACTCACTAGCATGTACGCATCAAGTAACGTACTCTTATAGAGATCACAGAGACTCTCTAAGAGGAGACAGAATGCTTGTAACAATCAGTTTCGACCCGGACGTCGACACCTCCCGCATGGTTGCACTACAACTCGCGTGGAGCTATGGATTCGTATCGGTCGACGATCTGCTCACTGCCGACGAAGACGAGGACACAGAGGAGGAAGACGACGTAGCGGCCGACCTGTCTGGGTGGACCGCTCCGAAGATGAGAAGGTACGTCACCCAGTTGAAGCCGACCGCACGAAAGGTGTTGCGGGCCATCGCGGACGAGGCACCCGAAGCCACCGTCGAGTCTGTGCAGAATTCCACGGGTCTCGAGCCGAGTTCGTTTGCTGGGTCTATGTCGTCCTTCGGGTTTGCCGTAAAAAACACGCGCGGAGTCCGTGACAAGCCGTTCAGCAAGAACGGGCATCTGTACAACATGACCCTGCCGATTGCCGACCTGGTACTCAACACTCTCGACGACGCAGGTTTCTAGCGTCCCCGAACCAGCGAATGACCTGCCAATGGCAGCTGAGCGTCGACAAGCGAAACGAACAAGCACAGTCTCGCGTCGCACACCAACGGACCGAATGAGCGTTCGCCCGACCGCCGGTCTCACACAAAGCTCGGTCACCACCGCTACAACTCTCAGGAGGGGTCGATGTCCGATCCGATCACCGTTCATCTAGGCACAGGTACGCCTCGCGAGCAGTTCCTCGCCTTCTACCGTGACGACGAACCAAACCTGGATCAGTTCAGGCTCTCCTACCCCGACTACGAACCCGGTGATCTGGTGGCGTGGATCGTCCCCGGCGACGTTCCTGCCGTGTTGAATATCGAAGAATTCGACGTCCACTCGCCTGACACCTTGGTGGTGGACTCCGCCGGTTGGAACATTCGCGGGGTGGCCGTTGCTGGGATCGAACGACGACTCGGGCACAGCCTGCCCGTTCCCCCGGCAACCTTGGACCCCGTGACAAGCCAGCTATTTCTCGACGCCGCGGCAGCCGAAGAAAGCGATCCGACACCGTGGTATCTCATCGACACCACCGGGTGCGCCGACGGTGATCAAGGCATGGCCCGCCACTCATGGGAGTGCGCGGCATGTCATCAGCGCTTCGACCATCTGCCGCTCCTGCAGGCGCGGGCAGCCCTTCAACAGCACCACGGCTCCGAATTGTTCGGTAGTTCCATGGTGCTGTGTGCGAGTTGCCATGCGATGGTGCATGACCCGTTCTCCGGGGGCCTGTCCGAGCTGATCATGGCGCATCGACCGGCGTGCACACGGTGCGAGTGCCACACGGTGATGCATCTCGAATACGGCATGCCCCCGGGTCCCGTGCCGGGCATCGCTTTCACCGGTTGCGTCGTCCTGTTGAACAACCCCAGTGACGCCGTCAACCGCCACTGCCTCACCTGCGACAACACCTGGTTCGAAGACGACACTGTCGTGGGGGCGGACGGCACGATAACCGGGAAGGTGGGGCGCCACACCGCTACTGTTTCCACGCGAGTCATGGTTCCGGCTTTGCTGTCTCAATATTTGAGAAGTCCCACGTATCAGCGGGGTTCGGCGTACGCGATCGGTCGGTGGTCGAAGTGGGTGGGGCACATTCCGGGCGTCTCCGATGTCCTTCAGTCTCTGCCGGAATCGTTGAAACGCGATGATGCAGCCCAGTTGATCGATCGCATTGCACACGACAACCCGGCTGCCGCATTCGTGGTCGCGATGATCTGGGGTCACCACGGTTCCGGCTACGGGCCGTATCGAACGGCACAGATTCTGACCGGTGAACACAAGCCGATCGGCGCGGAGCTCTCACCAAGTGTCGTGGACCGCCTCGTCCGTTCGATGTGGATCGCCAGAGACGAAGGCGCAGTGGAGGGATACCGCTACCTCAACAACGCCGGTGCAATTCCGCGGCTTGGTTCGGACTTCTTCACCACATGGCTGTTCTTCGTCACCGCACGCGGTGACTCCACCTCCGCTGACGCCGCCCCAATCCTGGACGCTCTCGTCATCCGGTGGCTACGTGAAAACATCGGAATGCGGATTCGGCCCGGACAGACCGAGGACTACAACCGCTACCTCACTCAATTGAAGAATTGGGGCGATTCCTACCACCGCACCCCCGCCGAGGTGGAGGAACGCATCTTCAGCATTATCCATGGGCACGGCTGACGTTCCGATACCGAGATTCGCTGGGATTGACCTGCCTGTCCTGCGCCCTATGCGCTAACCTGACATCGTTCGACCGTCGATGAGGGTCACGGTCGAGCGTCCATCCAGCAACAGCGCTGCACCGCACGTTTTTACGTGCCGGTGTCTTCGTGCTGTGGGCTGGCCGACGCTCCCAGTGAAGGCCCTCCATGTCGATCCCGCCCAGCACATCCGAAACCGCACACCTTCTCGACGGTGGTGACCGTCGATGACCAACGACACTGTTTCGACCGCGGAGTTGCAGCGCCGCTCAGAGATCGCTGCTGCCGCCTACGAACGCGGCCGACGCGCCGCTTTGGCTGCCGCACGCCGCCGCAGCCTGCCCGACCGGGCGCACACCCGACGCGAGGAGTTTCGCGCTCGGTCGCACTCCTACGAGCCGCGCAGTGACAATCGCGCGTCCGGTCTGCTCGATACTGACGTCTCACTTGTGCGGGCGGCGGCGTATCTCGCCGCGACCGGTGTCGCACACGAGATGATCGCCGGCCAGACCTTCACCGACCCCGTCCAACAGGACTGGGCCGATGTCACAGCCGATCGCACGGCTGTGCACGAGGATGCATGGAGGCAGCGGCTTGTCGACAACGGTGTCGATGACGCCGTACTCCGTCCGGGTCTGTCACTGGACGTCCTGGAGTTACCGGCCGAGCTCGACGGCCTCGACTTCGACGATATCGCCGAGCACACCCTTGATGTGTCCTCCACCGCAGCGGACGTCGAACCGATCCGTCTGGTCGATCTGATGCTCGAGACACCACGGCAGAATCGCTCGTCGGACTCGGTCGTCGACATCACCAACCGGGTCGCGAACGTCATCGAGATCGACCGCGGCGTCGACAAGGCCACAGAGGCTGGTGTGGACGCATGGTGACCAAGAAGCCGACCTCGAAGGGAGCCGGGACATCGTCGTCGATGTTCCCGCTGATCGCCGTCTCGGTGGTGATCGTGCTGATCGCGCTCGGTTACGGCTCACTGTGGCTCGGGCATGTATTCGTAGAAACAGGTGAAGATATCCCCGTCAACCCGTTCGGGGCGCTGTTCTCGGTCGCCGGCGGAAAGCTGACGTGGCCGAGCGTGTCGACATGGATCTTCGTGATCGCGGTGATCATCGTCTCCGGTCTCACCGGCGTCGCCGCAGCAGCCCGCGCAACGGGCAGCGGCAAGAACGACGTCGACGCCAAGGCCCGCCTGATGGGACCGACATCGAAGCTGACCGGGGTGACCGGCAAGCAGGCACGCGAACGTGCGAAGTCGCTGCGAACCGATCTTGCCGAGTTGGACACCCTCGACGACTCCGACATCGGAGTCGTCGTCGGACGCACCGTCCAGGGCAATCAGCAGGTGTTCATGTCGTGGGAGGACATGCTGTTCGCCCTCGCCGGACCTCGTATGGGCAAGACTGCGGCGTTGGCGATCGACGCACTGTGCACCGCGCCGGGCGCTGCACTGTTCACCTCCAACAAGCGCGACGGACACGATTTCACTCGCGGTGTCCGCGAGTTGCTCGGCACGGTGTGGCGCTACGACCTACAGGGGATCGCCGAAGGCCCCCGCACCGGCGATGACGGGTTTTGGTGGAACCCGCTGCGCGTGATCGAGACGATCATGGACGCCCGCAAGCTGGCCTCCTACTTCGCTGCCGCATCGAGGGACGATTCGGCCCGCGTCGATGCCTACTTCGACGGCGGAGCGCAGGAGTTGTTGGCGCAGATGATGCTCGCAGCGGCGTGTGCGGACGGGGATCTGTTGCACGTCTACGGCTGGCTCTCCGACGAGGCGAACGAACTTCCCCAGCGGCTGCTCACGGTCCACGGCCACCACATCATCGCCAACCGCTTAAAGTCGACCAGCGAACTCAACCCGCGCCAGCGAGACGGTCTGTACGACATGGCTCGTCGGTTCATCGGCCTGCTCGAGGAGCAGGCCTACGCGATGTCGGTTCTTCCACCGAACCGCCGCGACATCTCCGTCGAGGGCGCACCGGACACCAAGATTGGTGGATCGGTGCAGTACCCGCACTCGATGGGCGAGTTCGTCGTCGAGGACTTCGTCATCAGCACCGACACTTTGTATGCGTTGTCGAAGGAAGGCCCGGATTCGTCGTCGGCGCTGACCACGGCGTTGATCGGGTCGATCATCGACGCCGCTCAGCGCGTCGCTCGCCGCAGCCCGCGCGGTCGGCTTCCGGTGCCGATGCTCGGCGTCCTCGACGAAGCCGCGAACGTCTGCCGACTCCCCGAGCTCCCTGCCTGGTACTCCCACCTCGGATCGCAAGGGATCTGTGTCATGACGATCGTGCAGAACCTTTCTCAGGCCCAGAAGGTGTGGGGGCAGGACGGGGTCAAGCAGCTCCTCGATGCCGCGAACTTCCTCTGGTACGGCGGCGGTGTGAAGGACAAGAACACTCTCTCCGAGCTGTCGGCGCTCGTCGGTGATCACGACGTCGAACGCTGGTCGGCCTCGCGTAGCGGCGGGGTGTTCGACAGTGGGTCGTCGTCGAAGTCGCAGTCCTGGTCCAAGGAGCCGATCCTGACCGTCGACGATCTCGCAGCGATCCCGAAAACCCGTGCACTGGTGCAGATCTCGGGCAATCGGCCGGTGTTGGTGAAGAAGATGTATTGGTCCGACGGTCCCAATGCCGACGCGATCGATGCCTCGTTCGCGATGTACGGGATCCCCGACAAGGAGCAGATCTCTGCCCCCGATCGAGTACACGCCACCGCCACCGCCACCATTGACGACGTCGACGAGGAGCCGTTCCTGTGACCGTTGACGACGACTTCCATCCCGACGACGACTTCCCTGACGAGAGCTTCCCCGGCGACCGTCTCGACAATTCCGATTCCGATTCGGATCCTGAGAAGGCTGCGTCGACGAAGTTCTCGAGCTTCGATGCCTGGTTCGAGACATGGCTGTCGGCCATCGTGGCCCGCAAGCTCTCGTCGTCTGCCGGGAAGAACCGGGTGTTCTGCCCACGCTGGTTCGAGCATCCCGAGGTTGTGGTGCGTCTTCACGCACTGTGGACGGCATGGGAGGCAGCGTCCGCAGCCGAGGACGGGGCCGCGATGTCGGCGTGGTGGGTCCATCACGCCGACCCGCAACTGCGCACGATGCTCGATGCCGAGCACGGCCCGATGTACCTGTGCAGCCGCGACTCTCATCAGAAGACACCGCCGATTCGGCTGAACCTGGCGCAGTCCCCGGCCGGCTGGTTCGACGAGCTCACCGGCTGAAAAACCTGACACAACCCCTGACCCGAAACAGCCAGAAGCCCTGGTGGGTCCTGCATGACCCACCAGGGCCCTTAGTGGCCGGAGATTGCGCCTCCAGCCGACGACGACGTTAACGACCCCCACCCGGCCTCGGGCTGCGCGGGTCGCATACACCTCTCGCCCGACTTCAGGAGCGCACGCTGTGGCCAAAGATTCCGACGATTTCCAACTCGATTTGTTCGCCGAGACAGAGGACAGTGACACCCATGATCGACCCGATAACGCAGGACATCATGAAGCTCTATCTCCAGCACCAGGGGCTGCCGCCGGAGTTGAGCCCGGAGGATCAACAGGCGTTCCTCGAGAGCGAGAGCGAGCGGATCGCGGAGCGGATCGACAACATGAAGATCTACATGGAACAGCAAGTGCTGCAACGCTACATCCGGGAGAACGGGCAGCCGGCCCCGTACTTGGAGCAGGTCGGGTTGATCAACCAGGCGTGGGCGCAGGCGACGGACTTCGTGATCAACGAGGAGATCTACAACCAGCTCCCGGAGGACATGGAGGCCTACCCGCCGGATCAGGAGAGCCCGGAAGCCGAAGCCGAGCGGGATCGAGCACGGATCCAGGTGCACCGGAGCGATCCGGAGCGGTGGCGCAACCCACTGAACTGCGCGGACCCGGACAAGGAAGCGAACCAGCTGACGGACCTGTTGTGGGCGGAGCAACCGATGAGGTTCCGGTACTACGCAGCGCATTTGATCGCGGCGCGGATCGAGGACAACGAGCCCTACCCGACGTCGACCGAGCACCCACTGTTTCCCACGTTCACGAGCCAGCTCGACGAGCGGGTGGCCGAGCACGCGGCAAGCGGAAAGTAACCCGCCGTAGCGAATCCGACGCCCAGCTGGACCTGTTCGCGTTCGACGCCGACGGTGCAGCGCCGATCGACCCGACTGCCGTCGATGTCGGAGGCACACCGCTGCCCACACCAGTCGATCCCGACGTTCTGGTCGCTGAGGCCGACGCTTCCCAACCGGTGCCGAAGTTGCAGCCCACACCAGAAGTTGTCGCGAACACCGCCGTCGACGCCGCGGTGCTACCGCCGTCCCCGGTCGAGCTGGTGCGCGACGCCTACGGTCGGCTGGCGCGCGAGGACGAAGCCTATGTGCGGCTGGCGCGGATCCGCGCCGACCTCGACGGAACACTGACCGCCGGGCAGGTCACCGACGCACTGATGGAGCTGCGCCGCGCAGGCGATGTGTCGTTGATTCCCGAGGAGAACCAGAAGACTCTCGGGCCCGACGATCACGCCGCCGCGGTCAGCTACGGCAACCAGAGTCGGCACCTGATCGCCGTCGACGGTCGCCGCGTCGACCAACTCCTCGCCGCGCAGAGCACTCCCCCACCCACCGTCGAGACCGACTCCCCCACAGTCGAACCAACCCCCGATCCAACAGCGACTACCGCAGTCCCTGACACCACCGAAGGGATGGTGGTCGACACTCAGACAGTCGCCGAGCGATTGTGGAATGTTGATCCCGTCGACTTCCGGCCCGGCACCGACATTCTGGTTCCGTCCGGAGCGAAAGCCCGTGTATCAGCGAACATCGACGCCCTGCGCACCCTCGCTGTCGTCACCGCGCAGGATCGCTACGCCACCACCGACGAGCAAGCAGTCCTGGCTCGCTGGTCGAGTTGGGGCGCGACCCCACAGGTCTTCGACCCGCGACGCGACGATTGGACCGCCGAACGCGAGCAACTACGCACGCTGCTCGACGACACCGCCTGGGCTCAGGCACAGCGCACCATCCTCAACGCCCATTACACCGACCCGGCCATCGCGGCGGCGATGTGGAAGGCGACGATCCGGGCCGGGTTCACCGGCGGCCGTGTCCTCGAACCGGGTTGCGGGTCAGGAACATTCATCGCCCACGCCCCGGCGTCGGCTCAGATGGTCGGGGTGGAACTCGATGCCACCACTGCCGCGATCGCTGCCGCGTTGAATCCGTCGGCGCAGATCCGCGGCGAAGGATTCGAGAAGACCACCGCGCCGGCGTCCTCGTTCACCGCGGCGATCGGCAACGTCCCGTTCGGGGACTATCGGCTCTACGACCCGGTTCACAACCAAGCCAAGCACTCGATCCACAACCATTTCATCGTCAAATCGTTGGCGATGACTGCACCCGGCGGATACGTCACCGTCCTGACCTCCCGCTACACCCTCGACGCCCAGAACCAGCGAGCCCGCCGCGACATCGCCGCCCTCGGCGACCTCGTCGGCGCAGTGAGGTTGCCGTCCACCACGTTCCGGCGGGTTGCCGGGACGGAGGTCGTCACCGACATTCTCGTGTTGCGTCGCCGCGCCGACGGGGCGAAACCCGCACCGCTCACCGAGCGGTTCTTGCAGCTCGAGAACGCGACCGCCCTCGACGATGCCGGCGAGGACAAGGGCGTACCGATCAACGCCGTCTACACCGATCACCCGGAATGGGTGCTCGGTGAGCTGCGGGTCGGGCACGGCATGTACGGCAACCAGACTCTGTCCGTCGCCGCGACCGACAGCGACGTCGACCTCGCTTACCTGGTCGAGGATCGGCTCACCGCGATCGTCGATGTCGCGAAGACCGACGGGCTCGGGCTCACCGCGTCCTGGCGCGACACCCTCGGGCCGACTCGGGAAGACTTCGAGCGCGGGCTCCTCGCGATCGGGAACGGCCCGGCCCAGGACGAGCTCGCGGTGGGAGCGCTGCGGCACGACGCGCAGATGGAGACCATCGAACGCTGGAACTCGCGGGATTGGGAGCCGGTGAACACTCGTGGAGCCAAACAGGTCGCCGAATGGGGCGAGCTGCTTGCGCTGCGCGACACCACCCACGCCCTGATCGACGCGCAACGAGGCCCCACCGACCCCAGTCAACGGCAAGCGCTGCGGGAGATCCTGGGTGAGCAGTACGACGCCTACGTTGCCCGCTACGGCCCGATCAACCGGTTCAAGATGTCTATACCCAAGGACCTCACCGAATCGCAGCACGATGCCGCTCTCGCGAAACTGATCGAGACGTGGCGTAAGGACGAAGGGGTTGCCGGCGACCCCTTTGCCGGAGAGGTTCCCGAAGACGTCTACGCCCGGCTGTCCGACGATGCCTGGATCAACCCACGACAGCCCACCAAGCTGCAGAGCCACCTCGGCCGAGCTATCCGCACCGACCCGACGTTCGCCGCAGTGCTCTCCCTCGAGCATTTCGACGAGGAGACCATGACGGCCCGCAAGGCGGCGATCTTCCACACCGACGTCCTGCACTCGCGTGAGCTGCGCAACCACGCCGATACCGTCGACGAGGCAATGGCCATCAGCCTCGACGAGCACGCGCGTCTGGACGTCGGGCGTATCGCCGAGCTGCTCGGGACCACGGTCGAGCAGGCCGAAAGTCAGATAGAGGGACGCGCCTTCCGTACGTTGACCGATCCGACCCGCTGGGTATCGGCCTCGAACTATTTGTCGGGCAATGTCCGCACCAAGCTCGCCGACGCCGAAGAGATCGCCGCGCTCGATCCCCGCTACCAAGCGAACGTCGACGCCCTGACCGCCGTCATTCCTCCGCGTAAGACCGACCCCGACGTCGCCCTCGGTGCTACGTGGGTGCCGACCCCGACCTACGTCCAGTTCGTGCGCGAGACCTTCGAGGTGCCGGGCGATGTTCCGGTGACCATCGAGCGAGCATCGGGACGATGGTCGGTCACGGTCGGGCACTATGCGGACTCGGGGACGCAGAATCTCAAATGGGCACTGGTCCCCAAACGTGGGGCGTGGTCGACGAAGTACAACTTCGAGCACCGCCCGGCCGAAGACCGCGGTATCGGCAACGCCGGAATGCGCGCCGGGGACTACGACTGGAAGGAACTGCTCACCGACCTGCTCAACAGCGACCCGATCGAAATCACCACCTCCAAGGAGTTCCGCGACAGCGCGGGCGCACCGACGGTGCACGATGCCGCGACCCGCGCCGCGCAATCCAAGGCGCGACGCCTGGCACAGGAGTTCGGGCAGTGGGCGCTGCACGCCGACGAGATCCGCCGCGAGCAGCTCCTCGACATCTACAACGACACGTTCAACTCCCTTGTTGCGCCAGTGCATTCGGGCGCGTACATGTCCTTTCCCGGTCTTGGGGAGAAGTACTCGCCGTACCCGTACCAACGCGACGCCGCCGCCCGGATCGTCTCCGAGCCGACGGTGATGCTCGATCACGTCGTCGGGGCCGGCAAGACCGGCACCATCTTGATGGGGGCGATGGAGCTCAAACGCCTCGGGTTGGCGAACAAGCCGTGGGTGGTGGTGCCCAACCACATCATCGACCAGGTCGTCCGCGAAGCGGGCCAGTGGTATCCCGGCGCACGGATCCTGTCCGGATCGGCGGCCACCGACGCCGAAGGGCGCCGATTGCTCGTCGCCCAGTCCGCTTCACAGGACTGGGACATGGTGATCGTTCCGCGGTCGGCGTTCTCCTCGATCGGCGTCGATCCCGGCACGAAAGCCGAATACATCCGTACCCAGGTCGAGGCCATCGACGCCGAGCTCGACAACGTCGAGAGCATCCAGACCGGCAAACGTCTCGAGGCGATGAAAGCCAAGCTCGAGGAGAAGCTCGAAACCGCGCTGGAACAGGCCGGGAAGGATCTCGGGCTCACGTTCGAGGCATCGGGCTGTGACTACCTATTCATCGACGAAGCCCACGAGTTCAAGAACCTCGCCCGCGCCTCCGGGGTCACCGAGCTCGCCAACGAAGGCTCGCACCGCGCCACCGACCTCGATCTGAAACTGAACTATCTGCGGTCGATGCGCCGCGAGGAAGCGATCACCAAAGGCATCCCGCCGGAGGAGTACGTCGAACGCGTGGCCACGTTCGCCACCGGCACCCCGGTCGCGAACTCCCTCGCCGAGCTGTGGGTGATGCAGCACTACCTGCGTCCGGATCTGCTCGAGGACGCCGGGGTCGCCCAGATCAACGACTGGGGAGCAACATTCACCGACACCGTCGAGCGGGTCGAGCTGAATTCGTCCGGATCGAGACTGCGGGCGATCACCCGGGTCGGTGAATTCACCAACGTCGGCGATCTGATCGGCATGACCAGCGTCTACACCGACGCCGTCACCCGTGATCAGGTGCCGGCGAACCTGCCCGTCAAGGACGGTGGCCGCAACACCGACGTCACGTTCACCCCGGCGCTGGAAGTGCAGGACTTCATCGCCGACCTCGGGTATCGCGCTGATCATGCCGACGCCAAACGCCCGGATATCGACAATGCGCTCAAGGTCGCCAACGACGGCCGCAACGCCACCCTCGACCCCAGGGTCGCGCATCTGGATCCGGCACCGCCGGAGCATTCACGTGCGCATATCGTCGCGCAGCGAATCCTGAACGTGCACAACGACTCCAGCGAGAACAACTACCTCGATGCCTCCGGTGAACCCCACCCGACACCGGGTGCGTTGCAGATCGTGTTCTGCGACCGATCCACCCCGAAAGCCGACAGGTCGTGGTCGATCTACGACGGGATCCGCGCCGAGCTGCTCGCCGGCGGAATGGAGCCCGCGCAGATCGCCTACGTCCACGACTACCCGAAGCCGTCGGAGAAGGCCCGCCTGTTCGAGATGTGCCGCACCGGAAAGGTATCGGTGGTGTTCGGGTCCACCGAAAAGATGGGCACGGGCACCAACATCCAAGACCGGGCGATCGCACTGCATCACGTCGACGTGCCGTGGCGACCGGCCGACCTCGAACAGCGTGAGGGCCGAATCATCCGGCAGGGCAACCAGAACGCGCATGTGAAGGTGTTCAACTACGTCGCCGAGAAGACCTTCGACACCGTGATGTGGCAGACCGTGCACCGCAAGGCGCATTTCATCGAGCAGCTCAAGAAAGCGGACCGCTCGATGCGGCGCGTGGTCGACCTCGACAGCGACTCGCTCGCCGAGAACTCGGCCATGACCAAAGCCCTCGCCACCGGCGACGATCGGTACATTCAGCAGATCGAACTCGACTCCCAGCTCCAGGAGCTCCAGTCCGAAGCAGATTCGCATTTCGCCGAGCAACGTTCGATCGAGCGTGACCGCGACCGGCTGCGCCGCGAAGTACCCCGCGCGCGTCAGCGGGTTGCCCAATTGACCGAGGCAGCACCGATCCTCAAAGGCAGGCGCGAGGTCGACCAGTGGCCCGGCATGACCATCCGCGGGGTGTTCTACGACAACCGCAGCGATGCCGCGAATGCGATGGCCATAGCGTTGCAGGGCACCTACCAGGCCCTCAAGGGCGAAGGGTTGACCAAGACGATGGTGATCGCGGAGATGAGCGGATTCCCGATCGAGGCCTCTCGCCCGGCCCAGGACAGTGCGCTGTATCTGTCGTTCTCCGGGCTCGGGTCGTCGACGAAGGTCATCGAAGCCCACGATCTGTATCCGAGGATCGGGGACGGCGATCGCAGCCAACATTCACTCGGTCTGCTCACGCGGGTGGAGAACATGGCGTACACCGTCGACACCGACCTGGCGAAGGCCGAACGTTCACTCGATCGAGACGAACAACGCCTCGACGACCTCGAACTGGTCGAGCTCTCGGACTTCCCGAAAGCAGTGCAGCTCAAGGACCTCTCGAACGAAGTGACGCGGCTGCGGCGCGAGATCAAGGAAGCCGAGACCAGCCCAGAAGCGCTCGCGCGCGACGCCGCCCGCGCCGACCGCGCCGCAGCGAAGGGCCGCGACCCGAAGTGGTCGCTGATGCTCAATCCCACCAAAGCCCTCGTCGAAGAACTCGGCATGGAAAGCGCCGACGAAGTGCGGGCCATGATGCACGCCAAATCCGTTGCTGCTCAACATACGAGCGCACAGAGCGCAGGGGGAAGCGAACATCTGCAACCGGGCGACACATCGACCCGGCCCGGCAACTTCCTCCGTGCTGTGGACGACAACCCCGGAGCCGCCAAGCCGTGGAAGGAGACCGGCAACAGTGCCCCTGACACGTGGCCCGAACACGGACCCGACACGGGACCGGACGTCGGCGCTGGGGACTGAGGTCGACAGCGAATAAAGAAGTGGGGCCGTCAAGATTTCTTGACGGCCCCCACTCGATGTTCACACAACGAATGCCCACCGACGTTGTCCTGCCGTAGCGGGTTTCGCTGCATGGTTTCTGATCCACCGGCTGCACTTCGAGAGCCTGAGTACGTCACCAGCCTGCTGCACTTCGAACCGAAACACGGCGAAGTCTGGTGACAGAGCGACAGGCTAGCTACGATGAGGGGGTCTTCTTTCTGAATATTGGGCTCCTCCACGTGGGGGGCCCAGTTTTTGGATCAGGAAGGAGAACACCAGATGGATAAAGATCCGTACGGAGTTGCAGTAGCGGCGCTCGTTGTGGCCACTGCTCAGTTGCTGTTGGACGTTTATTCGTTGGTGAGCGGACTGAAGTAGCGGGAGACCGACTACGCAGTCTCTGACCTCATGGTGTGGCCACAACCGGTAAGTAACGCAAGATCCCGGTCCAATCCCAGTCCGGGAAGGCAATCGACGCAAGATCCCGGTCCAATCCCAGTCCGGGAAGGTGCAACTAGTCCCAGCTCTGCTTGACGTGGAGCGGCAACCGATGCAGGTGGGTAGGTCCCCATTCTTTCCGGTTGTTTCGTAGCAAGTTCGACTCGGCAACACCAAGCTCTACTTGGCAACACCCCGATCGACTCATAACGGAGTCGACTCGTAGTTTCTTAAAAGATGTTTCGTCCGTCAGGCCGGTGGGTCGCTCCCGCTGGTGGCTGACGGAGTCAGCCCGGTGGGTCGCTCCCACCGGGCTGATTTACATTTTGCGACTATCTGTTGAGCGCCACAGCGCGCCTACTGCAGACCGCTTGACCGCGCGCATCCTGGGCGAAGCTCGTTGTCGCGGCGGTATTCGACGTCAGCTCAACAGCAGGTTCAGTCATAGACCGTGTTCGTTGTCGAGTTGCTGGTCGTGCACGACATGGTCTGGATACGACTGCGGCTGCGCGGAGTACTCGCGACTACGTGAGCGTCCGGGGCCGGGCGCATCTGCGAGTAGGCGTGCGATGTTCTGCTGCACCGCCGGATCAGCGGCCTCGACGGCTGGACCCTGCTTGTCGGTGATGCCATCGATCGACGAAGCGTCAACAGTTTGGGCGGCCTTGGACGCTGCGCGGATACGTTGTTCGGCGGCGTGCCGATCGCCGGCCAACGTCACTGCCCGCAGCCGCCGGCCACGTTCGGCTATCGCCGAGTCAAACACCGTAGCGGCGGCGACGTCGGCGGCGCGGCGTTCGGGATCGGCGGCGCGTTGCACGATCGCGGACCATTCGTTGGCCTCGGCGCGCACACGTCCGGCGGCGTCCTGAGCTGCGCGGTGGGTGTCGCGGACCTGGCGGGCTAGGCGTTCTTGGCGTAGTCGAGCGTCGTCGACGGCGGGTTCGAGGGTTTTGCGTTCGCGCCGTTTCGCAGTCGACAGTCGATCGGTGAGTGCAGCGTGTTCGTTGCGCGCCGCCTCGTGTTCTGCCCCGATCCGGTGCAGTTCGGCGGCGACTTCTCGGGCGGCGGCGATGGCTGCGGCTTGTTCTGTGAGCTGGGCGTACAACTTCTCCGTGTCCGCGACGACGGTCGGTGCGGTGCGCGATCGTCCAGCGCGGTCGACGAACGCGATCAACTCCGCGTCCGGTACCAGCCGGACCGAGTCTTGCTGCATCTTCGCGAGCAAGGCGGCGTCCGGCGGCGAGAGCACCGGTTGCGGATCGTTGGTGGTCTCGCTGGTGTCCTCCACCGCCAGTTCTGTCGGGGCAGGCGCTTCGTGCTCGAGCTGCTCGACCACGGTATCGATTTGTGGTGCGTCGACGACCTCGGCGGCAGGTTGCACCCGCGTCGACGGGGCCGAGGTATCGGTCATCGCTATACGCTTCGCTGCCTGTTCGGCCCGCCACAGCATCGCTTCGGTGCGGTCGACATCGGCCTTGAGATCAGCGAGAGCAGCGAGGTCGATGCTCTCGGCCGCGAGGCGTGCGGTGGTGACGTCGACGGCGGTGACTTCTCCCCCGTCGGCCGCGGTGACCCGCTCGTACTCCGCGGCAGCGGCGTGTGCGCGCGCACGGGCGGCCGTCGCGGTGTCGTCGACGAATCCAGCGCGCCAGATCTCCCAATCGAGACCACGCTGCGCGAGGGCGCGGGCATCGTCGTCGTCCCCGGCAGCCGCAACGTCGGCGGCTACGGCGGGCCGGATGACGGTGTCGATGTGATGCCAGAGCGCTTCGGCCTCGAACTCGCGGTCGGTCCACTCCTGGCGGGTGTCGAGCATCTCGATCCGGGCGGGTCGTTGCCGGTCGGCTCGCTCCTGCAGCTCGGCGAGCATCGTGCGGGCATGGAACTGTGCCGAGCTGGTGCCGTCGGAAATCCGAGCACGTAGCTCCCGGTACTTGACCTTTGCGTCGTCGAGATCTGCGGTGAGCAGTCGTACTCGTTCGTCGGTGGTGACCGTCGGGTACGGCAGCTCGATCGTCTCGATCTGCGAGCGCAATGCATCCCACACGTCGGCTTCGGCATCGTCTGCACCGGACTCGACGACGTCGGCACCGGTGTACTCGTCGTACCCGCTGTCGTACTCCGGTGGTGGCGCTTGGTCGTAGTCGACCGGTGCGTCGAGTGCGTCGAGGGAGGCGAGGTAGTCAGCGTCACTGCCCAGCGGGATTGTCGGCGCGGCTGCGTCGCCTGCTGCTGTGGGCGCGTTGACCGGTGCCGGGAGGTTGTCCGGATCGGCGAACTCGGCCGGCAACACGTCGGCGGTTGTGTCGCCGATCGTCTCGTCGAGCGGGGCGAGGGCCTCTTCGTCCTCGACCGAGAGTGGCTCGATGGGCGGCGGGTTGTAGGTGCGGGCGAGGTGGTTCTCGCGCACCAGCATCTCGGCCCGCCACGTCAGCGCGGTGGCGAGTTCGTGGGCGGGCAGGGTGACACCGTGATCGACCGGGTCGATGCCGCCGTGCAGGAACTCGTACGCGGTGCCGAGCAACTGTCCCGGGGTCCACAGAGTCGGGTCGGCGTCGTCGACGGTCGCCACGAGCGAGGGCCACGCCGCATCGGACATGACCCGGACGGCGGCGGTGTAGCCGAGCAGTTCGGTCAGTACCGGTGCCCACGATGGTGCGAGGACTGCGCCGTCGGTGTCGGCGTCGAGGGCGGCGACGGAGAGTTCACCGGACAGTCGCCACCACAGGGCGGCAGCGGGCAGCTCGTCGGGTAGCGGCGAGGTGGCGAGGGAGTCGCGGACGAGGGTGTGGACGTCGATTCCGGCGCGGGCGGCGGCGGAGAGTCGGTCGGCGAGGATCGGGAAGTACGGATCGCGGGCGATGTGGGTGTCGAGTTCGTCGACGAACGGACGCCACCGCTTCACGGCGTCGTTGGTGGTGCCGATGACCGACTCCGCGCGGCGGTCGAGGCTGCGTTGCGCTTTCACCGATGCGGCGGCGAGCTGCTCGGGCCCGGTCGGTCGACGGTCGGCCGGGTCGACGTCGTGCGCGGCGCGGAACACCGCGAGATCGGTGAGCAGCCCCCGGTCGGGCTCGTCGGTGAGCAACGGACGCGCCCACACCGGTGCAGTCGTCGGTGTCCACGTGGCGACGTCGGCGGCGATGCGGTCTCGATGACCGGTGATGGCGTCGGCGCGAGCGTCGAGGTAGCTCGCCCACTCCGGTTCTTTGCGCAGTGCGTCGGGGATGGCGGGTAGCCATGGCAACGGACCTGGTGCCGTTGCTCCACGCGCGGTGGAGTGGCGTCCGGTGGAGTCGAGCCGCCAATCCAGGACTGCGGCCCGGTCGAAGGCGGTACCGAGTTCGCGTTCGGTGATTGCGGTGTTCAGTGCGGCGACCGGGTCGCGTCCGTGCGCGGCGAGGATCGCGAGGTGTCCACGCAGGACCGGCCACGCGGCGTCGTCGGTGAGGCCGGCGATCGCAGCGTCGGCGGCGGTGTCGATCGCAGCCATCACTGTCGGTCCGGCGAGGACTTCACAGGCGGTGGCGACGGAGTAGTCGTAAGCGTTCGCGGCCGGTGCCAGATTCACATGCGGGTCGTCGGCGGCAGCGAGAGTCGAATGCGCCGAGACCTGTGCACCGTCGCGGCGCAGGATCGCCCGGAAGTCGTCGACGGCGGTCGGGGGCAGCATTCCGCGTTCGGTCATCGCGGTATGCAGATCGCCGTCCGATGCGGTCGCGAGATACATGTGGTTGTTCAGCCGCCCGCGGGTGAGTGCGACGTAAGCGAGCTGACGGGTTTCGTCACCGGTGGCCACGACGTGGCAGGTGTCGGCGGTCGAACCCTGTGCGGAGTGCACGGTCCCGGCGTAGCCGAGTTCGGTGGCGGACTGGACGTAGTCCGGTGACAGGGTGACGGTGCGTCCGAGTTCGAGGTGACGCACCACCAGTGATCCGTCGCGGCCGACGTCCTCGACGGTCCAGCGGTCACCGTTGCGGACCCAGTCGGTCTGCGAAAGCGGGTTGCGGCGATCGTTGGAACGGGTGCGGACGATGTCCCCGACGCTCGCGCGGAGCCCGTCGGCGAGGACGGCTTCACGTCCGACCTTCGCGTCGGTGGCGGCAAGGCGGTCGGTGCGGGCACGGGTGTTGAGTTCGGCGACGAGCTCACGGGTCGGCGCGAGCAACAACGCGTCCTTGCCGGCGGCGCGGTCGGCGCTCCACGCGCTGTAGGCGTCGTCGGTGACGGTGGCAATGGAACCGACGTGCAACCTCGAGTGGTCGATATAGAAGCCGATCGCGGCGTCGTCGCCGTCGCGCAGTGCGAGCGACGCTGCGCCTTCGGCCGCGCCGGTTGCCTTGTCACGGAAGCGCACCACCTGCGAGAGGGTGAGCGCACCGACGCGGTCGTGGATGTCGCGCAGGACACCGCCGGATGCGACGGACGCGAGCTGTTGATCGTCACCGATCAGCCGCACCGTTGCACCGCGTTCGGCGAGGGCGGTGACGGCGTCGTCGAGGTCGAGGGTGCCGGTCATGCCCGCTTCGTCGACGATGACGAGAGTGTCTTCGCCGATCGCGGAGTACCACTCGGGAACGGACACCGGATCGCCGTTGCGCAACCGTTTGGTGATGTCGACGAACTTCGCCAACGTATCGGTAGTCGTCGAGATATCTTGACGCAGGACTGCGGCGGCGGCAGCGGTCGGTGCGAACCCGACGACGTGTCCGCCTGCGTTCTGCCACGACCTCGTCAGGGCGGTCATGGCGGTGGTCTTGCCGGTTCCGGCGGGTGCGAGTGCGAGCTGAAGTTTCGCACCGGACGTGGCCATCGCACGCACCAGTGAGCGTTGTCCGGCGTTGAGTTCGCGCCCGTTCGCAGCGGACTCGAGCAGTGCCATTTCCACGTGCTTGTCGGCCACTGCAACCCCGTCGTTGCGCTGTGCAAGGGCGACGATGCGCGCTTCGGCGTCGAGGACGGCGGTGGTGGTGAACAACGTCGCTTCGTGGCGGGTGTGCACGTCGCGGCCGTCTCGTCGACGCATCACATCCGGGGCGATGTCTGCGGCGACGTCGTCGCTGAGTTCGTCGCCGAGGGTGACGGCGAGGTCGGTGCTGCACGCGCGGTCGGTGATCGCGTCGACGAGGTCGGTGATCCGGTCGGCCGGCGGGTTGGCGGTGCGGACCTGACGGATCGCTTCGGCGCGAATGTTGTGCCGTTGGTAGCGCGAGCGTGCACGGGAGACGACCTCGACGACTTCGGCTGCGGTGTAGTCGATCCAGCGCGGGTCGTCGATGTCCACGGTCGCCCGGGTGCGCTTCTTGCCGGTCACCTCGGCGACCATTTTCGACAGTGCTTTCGGTGATCCGAGGACGTCGATCGCCTCGGCGCGCCACCCTCCGCGTTGCTCGGCGTGCGAGCGTGGTTCGTGTTTGGCCTGCCGTGTTTCCAGGGTCGCGCGCTGCGCAAGCCGTATCGCTTCGATGGCGGTCGGTTCGCGGTGATGCTCGGCCTGGAACTCGCGTGCGAGCTCGGCGGTGCGCACGACGATGGCGGCGTTACGGGAGGACCAGCGTTCGGCCAATCGTGTGTCCAGGCCGACGATTTCGCGGACGGGTCGCTTCGACCTGTCCTCGCTCGGGCGTTCGGCGAAGTCGACTCCGATGCGTTCACGTAGTTGCGCTTCGAGGGCGGTGTTGTAGACCTCGGAGGCGGGAACGTTGTTGCGGTACAACGCGGCCCCGTCGAGTGCGAGCCACTTCGTCGTGCCGTCCGGCAGGGTTGTGGAGACCTTGTTGCTGATCGCGACGTGGGTGTGCAGGTTCGGGTCCCCGGCGCGCGAATCGCGGTGGGTGAACGCTGCTGCGATCAATCCGTTCGCGTCGACTTGCGCGACACCGCCGTTGCCGAGACGGGTGAAGCAGGCGTGCTCTTCGAGGTAGTCGAGTGCGGCTGCGATCGCGGCGTCGTGCGCTGCTTCGATCTCCTGGGAGATCTCCCGCGGCGCAACTGCCCACAGCGCCGACACCGACTTGACCGGAGTGAACGTGAGGTCGAACCCGGCGACGGCTTTGGTGTTCTGCCGCCCCGATTTGGCGACCCACCCGGACAGTTCACGCTCGTCGGCCGGGGCGCGTCCGTACTCGCGCTCGAACATCTGCCGTGCGACGCGGGTGCGGATCGTCGCGCGCTCGTCGCCGTCGATCGGTGCGTTCCATTTCTCGTCGGCCGCGAGGTTGTGCTCGACGAACGCCTTCGCGCACGCGACCCGATAGTCGGAGGCTCCGTTGTCGATCTTGAACGCACGTCCGAGCTTGATCGCCGCCGACGCCGCGCGCTCGGCGTTCTTCGTCGAGGCACCGGCAGCGAGCTCGGCCGCGAACTTCTCCGCGTACATCGTGTCGGCCTCGGGATGCAGGCCGTCACCGAACAGCGCCTTCATGTGCGCCTCGGAGACGTGCTCCCCTGCGCCGATCGTCTCCAGCTCGGTCAGACCGGAGCCGGTCCAGCGGCCCGGTGACTCCCCTTTTTCGGAGTAGTACTCGGCCAGTGACGCGGCCCCTCGTTCGGTGGAATCTGCTGCTGCAACCTGCCTGGTCAGGTACGTATACCCGTCCCCAGCGGTGAGCTTGTGCAGACCCATCATGGACCGGACCTTACCAGCGAAATCCGTAAAGTGGCCTAAATGCATGAGGTCTGTGGGTTGGTTCTGGCTTTGGATCGGTTTTCGGTCGCAGTGGAAGCGGTTGGTTGCGAACTGGGGTTTCGGTGGTGGTGGATCGGTGATGTGGCGGGAGGTTGTGTCAGGATCTGTGTGATTGACGGCGTCTGGGGCTATGGTTGGCGGCATGGCGTCGACTCAGGCTCGGATGACTGCGCGTGCTCGGGCACGGGCAGCGCAGCAAAAAGTCGTCGCCGACCGCAAAGCGCGCGACGAGAAGAACATGGGCTCGCTGACGGACTACTTCGCGGCCGCTGACCAGATCGATGCGGCCCGGCTGGCGATGGCCCGCGCACTCGACGACATCCGGGGCCGGGAAGGAACACTCAGCGCCGCTGCGACACTCGCGGGGATCACGACCGGCGAAGCTCGCAAACTTCTGGCACTGCTCGCCGACACCGCAGCGCCGTCGGCGAGCGCGGACACCGGCGACGACACCTCGGACTCCGACTCGGATGCAAACGCAGAATCGCGTGATGGATCGGCCTTGAACGAGCCGGGTGACTCGACGTCGACAGGCGATGCAACGACGAGCGAAACCGCGACCGGCGACAGCGACCCGGACGCCGAGCCCGCGACGAGTCAGGGCTAGCCGATGACCGCCGCGGTGATGCAACTGGCGTTGTTCGGCGACGACACCGACGCTGCAACACCGCAGCCGGTTCGCCGGGTGTGGCGACCGTTGCAGCAGCCGTTGACTGCGAAGACCGTGGCCAGGTTCTGGGCGAAGGTGGTCAAAACTCCGAGCTGCCATTTTTTCAGGGGGTCGGTGAGCTTTCCGGACGGCTACGGCAGATTTACCTTCACCGACGGCGACGCACCACGCACGTTGTCCGCGCACCGGTTCGCACTTCTACTCGAATACGGCGACCTCGGTGACGGGATCGTCGGTGAGCACGACTGCGACGAGACATTGTGCGTGCGGGTGGCCGACGGTCACCTCAAACGCGGCACCCAATCGGCGAACCTCGCGCACGCTGTTGCCGTCGGCCGGCACATCGGACCGACACCGGCAGGCGGGGATCCGCGCGGACGGTACGGGCGCGCCGTTGCGATCCGCGACGCACTCAAGGATGGCTACGACGAACCGAGAATGCGGGCCGCATTCGCCGGCCACAGCTTCGACGCCCAAGCACCACCGACCCTGTTCTGAAACGAACGCCACGACACATGTCGGTGGCGACCGGTAGAGATAGGTCCATCAAGGCTTGGGCCGCACCGCCGCACCGGTGAGAGCAGTCCTCAACGAAAAGGACTCACGAGATGACGCTCTCCTCGCTCTTCACCGACGACGTCTGACCGCTCCCCCTGCTCGCTGTCGCCGGTGCCGGATTTCTGATCTGGTACGTGCGGTACCTCGGCGAGAACGATCCCGGATGGAAGGGTTTTGTGGCGAACATTCTCACCGTCATCGGTGTCGGCGCGTACCTCGTCGTTCTCGCTGTCGTGTTCGGCGCGTTCATCGCGGTGATCGGCGCGTTCATCGCCGTGATGCTGTTCATGGTTCCCCTGTTCGCGCTCGGCGGTGCCAGCGGAGTCGATGACCGCAGGGCCCGTCGCGGGTACTACCGCAACCAGTACGACAACGACTACTACTGACCGATATCGCCCATCTGCACACGATGTCGCAGTCACCGTGCCGGGGCGATGTGCAGTCGATGCAACGGCGGCTGCGCGGGCCGTGTGCAACGCGTCGCGAGCCGACTGCGCAGGGGGAAACGCATCCCACCGGCACGACGTCGCCGTGCACGCGTGCACAGCATCGAGTGGACGGCTCCGTGGCGAATTCCCGTTCCGAACGAACATGCCTCCAGTAACGTTCTGAGCAAACCGAACGAGATGGTTTCAGGTCTTACTAACACCATCGGCAGGAGAAGACGTGCGGCGACGCGGAGCACCACGCAGTGAAGTACGCGACGCGCGATCGACGCAGACGCGGAGGAAGAACCTCGGGCGCGCTGCGGCCTTGACTGCATTCGCAGCCGTACTGGCGGGCTGTTCGTCAGACAGTGACAGCAACGGCAATGCAGCCGAGGAGACAACGGGGAAGACGTTTGCCGCGTCCACCTCTGACGACTGGTTCGCGGCCGTCTATAAGCCCGGCAGTTTCCTCGACGGGCAGGGCGGCTCAATGCTCCCCAGCTCGGATCAAGGATCAGCGATCTGTATGCCGCGCCAGGGAACAGACCAGATCGGGATCGGCCTCTATTCATCGCGGTTCAAGGCCGAGAACGACGTAGTAGGACAGGGCCCGTACGCCACGATGGAAACCGCTGCCGGTTACATACAGGTCTTCGCTCTGTTCCTTCCTCGCTCGTCCACGGCTGCGCTGCAACCGCTAACCGAATTCGGCTTCGAACTGCATCCTGCGGTCCCCTACTGATTTAGTTCGATTTGCCGTGCATCCAACTGATGACGTCGAGGACGCGGAGCGCACTGATGTCGTCGGGCAACGCTGCGGCCGCTCTGATTCTCAGTAGTCGAGTGTGCAGCGCACCGCCGTCCGCGCGCAGCGCTTCCCGGATGGGATCACGGTGCACCATCACCGTATTCAGCACGCGCCCGACGACCGTGTCGTATATCGGGACCAGGCGGGGGCGTTTGCGGGCCATCAACTTCGTGGCGATGGTGCGGCCGATGTCCCCCACGCTTCGGAGTTCGTCCTCCAGCAGCAGGATCGGCGCGTCGGGTGTGAGCCCGCCCGCTTCGTCGGCGAGGTCGCGGTCCGGGCCAACGGCGTCGAGCAACTCTGCGAACCGTGCGGCTCGGGTGACGAGCAGTTCGCGCGCCGCGCTCGCGGTGACGTTGACCGACAGGAAGGTGATGGCGACGAGATCGTCGGCGGTGAACCGGTTGCTGTCGGCGGCGCGGTTCTGCGGTGCCCAACTGTCGAAGTACGCGCCGGTGTAGCACCCGGCATCGAGGTAGGTGCCGCCGTAGTACCGACGCAGCAGAGCGGCCGCATCGTCGTCGGAGTCGGCGATCAGGGGCGGTGGAAGAGTGACACTCATAGCGGTCGATCGTGTCAGACAGCGGTGGTGTCGACACCGGGTTCCGGGTGCGGTTCGATGCGCTCCATGCTGTTGATGATCAGCGCGGTGCGCTCCGGCGGGCCAGACACACATGCGGTCGCAGCTATCGGGCCGGCAGCCTCGACGCACGATCGTCCGGTGCGTGCAAACGCGCGCGGGAACATCCAGAAGTCGATCGAGTCGTTTCCGTCGACGAGTCGCCCCATCGCCCACTGACCTGTCTGCTGATTCGTCTTCACTGCGACGTCCTCGAGGGTGCCGTGCGCGACGACGTGCGTCCCATTGGGGACCTCGCCGTCGAGCACCGCCCGCACGCGCACGAGAGGCTGCGGTGTGGTGGCGTCGTCGTCGGTCATGGTCGGCACGGTGCCAGCAGGCACCGACACGAAACACACATCTGGGCGCTGGTGGCACCCCGCGCAGCGTGCAGATGATCTAGGATCGAGTCAGTTCGAGCGTCGATGAGGGTCACGTTCGAGCGCGCCCCACCTGTACCGGTTCACCCCGCACTGCGTTCACCGCACTGTGGGTTGTGTGGCTCTGTGAGCGATCGGTACCTATCCGGTGGGGATTTCCGCGCACCGAAACTGGAAGGCCCTCACCTCTGATGTCCATCTCCCCCACGGTCGACAAAGACACCGTCATCGCGCGCGCACGCGCCGCGATAGAAAATCGCACCAAATACATCGAGTCCCTTTTCGACGCCGCCCAGGCATCCGCTGATGCGCGCGAGAAGGTCGCCGAGGCCACTCGCGCCGCTGAACACGCGAACGCCGAACACGCCGCCGCGTACAAAGAAGCGATCGATGCCGGGTGGACGGTTGCCGAACTCACCGGAAGTGGTCTGACCGCTCCGACACCGCCGACCGGCAAGAAGGCATCCAAGGCGTCAGCGAAACGCGCCACCGGTCGCGCCACTGCGCGCCGCCGAGTCGGTGCCGAGAACACCACCGCGGCACCGGACCGACACCACGATGACGACGCCTCGTCGCCTGCACCCGACGTGTCGACCGAACCGCAGTCCTCGACTGCGCCCGCGCACTGAACACTGCTGCACTCACACCACCCGCGCACCGGCACCGGTCGCGGATCCCCCGTGCCCTCGCACGCTCGACACATCTCACGTGCGGGCGCACCCCATCACGTCAAAGGACCACACACATGACCCAGCCCGGATTCAACGTCGAAGTAGCCTCCCTCGACCGCAACGGCGACCCAGGCTTCGTGCACGCACGCGGCTCGTTCTACACCTCCCGCTCCGCCGCACAGTTCGCGCTCACCCAAGCAGCAGCACTGGCAGACACGTACGAATTCGACACCGTCTCCGTCGTCATCGACGCAGTCGGCGAGGGCACCTCACGCCGTGATGTCGAGTTCATCGGCACCCCCGGCGAACTCGCCGCCGACCTCACCGGACTCCAGGACTACAAGAACGGTGTCCTGCGCACCGTCATCCCCGCACCACGCAATGTCACCGCGGCAGTAGCCGCCATCGTCGAAGCAACACCGCCGCTACCCGACTCGGCGGTCGACGGCCCCGACGCCGTCGCAGTTCTCGATGTGGAGGTGTACTCCACCCGGCCTGGCCCGATCCCGAACTCGCGCACCGAGGTCGGCGCGTACACACCTCAGGATGCGCACCGCATCGCCGAGCAGCTCGCCGCCGATCTCGGCGGCACCATCGAACCGATGCGCAACGAGACGGTGCTGCGCGTGACCCACACAGCGGACGTCTCCGACACCGACCGCATCGCCGCCGAACGGTCCGTGCAGGTGCGGAACCTGCGGGCGAACCTCTCCGTCCTGGACCCGGTCGCCGACGCCGAACACATCACCGCACTCGCCGCCGACCTCGACGAGCTGCGAGCTCGATCGAGGCCGGCCGCCCGCCCGGACAACACCGCAGCTGTGTCCGCGTCGGTATCGACGCCGCCGATGGCGCACGCAGCGGACGTCGAACGCTCCTCGACACGTCCGCGCGGGTTGGTCACTCCCCCGACCGGACGCTCGTCCAGAGCTGCACAGGCCACCTCGTCCACGCTGCACACCGCCCCTGCCCCGACACACACAGCGGCGATATCGCGGTCAGCCGACCACGGTCTCGGATGACCACCGACCACCATGACCCCGATGCGCCGTATCTGGCCGACTACGACATCGACTTCGCCGACGAGGTCCGGATCGGCGATCGCCACTGATACCGCTCGTCCGCACACGCGAGAAAGGCACCCACACAGCCGGTGTGGGTGCCTTTGTCGTTCGGGCCGGGTTGGGCGCGCGGTCAGCGCTGCGGGTGCGGCGCGGTGCCGGGTGCGCCGAAGATGCCGGCCGCCAGTGCCCAGGCGGTCAGGGTGCGGCGTTCGGCGTCGGTCGTCTCGTCGGCGTGGAGGTGGTCCCACTCCTGCAGCGCATCGAGGTCGTGTGCGTCGGCTCCGACGTGTCCGCACCACCACAGGTACGCCCCGATCGGGGACTCCGCCTCGGCGCTGACACCGCCTGCAGCGCTCACGCGTTTGCGCTGTGTGTGTCGGCGTACTCGGCTGCTGCATCGCGCAGTACCGCTGATCGGCTGCGTCCCTGCTGTTCGGCGATCGCGTTGATACGTGCATCGAGCGACTGAGGTAGCCGGACCTGCCGCACCGGGGATTCGGTGCCGGGTTCGGCGTCGGGGTCCAGTGACGGGCGTCCGCCGACGCGGTCGAGCAAAGCCCGGCCCGCAGCGGCGGCCTCGCGGCCACGCTTCGCTGTCGTCGACTTGATGGGCAAGGTCATCTCGTTCTCGGCCCAATCGGACAGGGCGTCGTAGTCCGACCCAGCATCGACCTCGGAGTCGAGTGAGCCTCGGGCAGAAGTAGCACTGTGCCCGTTGTCTTGTGCCCATTGCCGAATCGCCCGGGTCTGATCGGCGTCCCGCTTGGTGGTGCGGGCCGGATCGGCGTCCCGCCTGGTCGTGCCGGTGCCTGTCTTCTTGGTGTCGTTCATGGTCATCACCTCTGGGTATGTGGAGCTGGGTATGTGGAGCAGTGCGCGAGCGGATGCCCGGATCGTTCAGTCGTCCATCCGCGCGAGATGCTGCGGACGTGCTTCCATGACGTGGAAGACGACCATCCTGCGCGGCGGAATCATCTCCACCATCACTTCGAGAAGCGGTCCACCCAACATTCGGGGCGGGCCGATGAACAACGTCGGTTTCGCGCGTCCTGGAACGCGCGGTTCGTCGAACTCCTCCTCGAAATACAGGGCGTTCTCCATTGCGTACAGGGCGTCCTCGCGGTCGATTTCATGCTTGTCGGCGCTGACCGTCCACTCGATCCCCATATCCAGTAGTGTACTACAAAACCACCCTGTTGTGTAACACAAAACCCGCTACCGAGGTGAAGTGGTCAGGCGGAGCGTCGCACCGCAGCCGGTGATCGGGTGAGTAAATTCTCACCGTCCGGTGTGTCCGTTGTAGCGGCGTCCGTGAGAGTCGACACCGCGAGTGCCTCCTTAGTTGCGGGCTCCGGTGCGGGTGCGGGGACTGTCGAGGGTCACTGCCCTAACCGAAACGTGTTGAGCCGCCGCCACAGTGCGCGTTGAGCGCGCCCGTGCTCCACGAGGTGATCGAACAGGTATTCCTCCGGTAGCTCCTCGGCGGCGTGGACGATTGCCGCTGCCACGGTCCGGTAACTGCGCCGGTAGGACTGAGAGAGAACGATGTCGGCGTAGTGGGCGGCGGTGAAACCGTCTGCCCCGGCGGTGATGACCTCGTTCAAGCGGCGACGCAGGGGCGCGTCTTTGGCTCCGCCGGATCCGGATCGCATGAAGGCTGCGGTGACGCTCGCCGGGTCGTAGGGTTCGCCGGCCGCGACGAGACCGGCGATCACGACGAACATTCGCCGGTATGCGACGTCGTCGAAATCGTCGGCGGTCACGATCGCGGTGATGCGCAGATCTTCGGCGGACACTCCCCCGGTGTGGGAGCTCCACATCAGGGCGCACAGCAGCAGTGCCTCGGGGTCGGTGGACGGCTCGTGAGCTGTCTCGTTGTCGACGGCAGTGTCGTCGTCCACGGCGGCGAGGCTGCGAACGACACGCTCGGGCTCGTCGGGCGGTGGAACTGCGCTCAGTGGCGTCATCGTCGGGCTCGTTCTCGCAGGTCAATCTCGAACAGGGTCAACGGAGCGGTCGGTCAGGCGGCGGCGAGCTTGTCGAGGGCGTCGATCCGAAAGCCGGACCAGTGGGTGTTCTCGTCGACGACCACGACGGGCATCTGCCGGTAGCCGAGTCCGTCGGTGACGAACTCGCGCGCCGCTGCATCTTCGGTGACATCGATGGTCGTGTATTCGATCCCGTGCTTGTTCAGGCGTCGTTTTGTTTGATCGCAGTTGTTGCATTCGGGTTTCGTGTACACAGTGATCGACATAGCTCACTCCTTGAGAGAATCGTTCCGATAGGTTCAATTTTATCCCACAATGCCCCGATTAGCCATAGATAAAGCAAGGCCTCTTAGCTCGAATATGTTGGTGCACAATCGATTACTGTTATGAGCAGTCTGGAATTACGTCGGTTGCGGTCCCTTCTCGGCAGTACGGAGAGGAAGACGTAAAATCGACAGGGAACAGTGTTCATTCCACATTCGGATCATGGTGCCGTCGCCCGACTACTGGTGCATCGCCGTGATCGAGACATGTAAAACGCCGCCGGAGCTGTTGCTCCACGGCGGCGTCAGTTGGGGTACGGATTGGGTGGGTGGATGATGGTCGGCGGCGCGGTAGCTCTTCGTTGCCGTCCGTTCGCGCGTCGTGGTGTCAATGTCGGTCGTCAGTGTCGGACGCGGTGCTACGGCGTTGATCGCCGATGAACTTGGCCCTGTTCGCGGTGGCGACGACCTCTTTCGTGCCTTTCGAGCCCAGCTCGTTGCCGATACGGACAAGAGCGAACACCAATGCCACTGCAAGAGCGGGAAATAAGAGTTCGATGATGCTGACGCCGTGTCCGTCGAAGCCCATCTTTACGTTGTATGCGGCAGCGGCGATCCCGAGGATGCCTACAGCAACAGCGGCAAACCTGTTGAGCCCGATCCGAAGCCCGTCCATTGCGTCCGCGGACTCGAAGTAGCGTGCCGCATTCTCTTCGCTGTCGTCGAAGAGAAATTCCTGGCGGATCCGGGCGTGGTCACGGAATGTGGCGAAGGGGTTCATCGGTGGTTCCTGTCATCGTCAAGGTGTCCAGTCGTGATCGACAGCTGTGGCTGTCGTTGTGTCGTTGGTGGGTCATGTTGCCAGGTGGGGCCGACATACTGCTGAGTGTCGACCGCCACCGGGCGGCGGTGGGTCGTGGTAGGTCAGCTGGTGAGCTGTTTGCGTGTGCTGGTTTCTATGGCCTTCTTGGCGTTGTCGTAGATGCGTTCGGGGATGGTGACGATGCCGGCCGCGAGTTCCTCGACGGTGCGCAGCGCTGTCTCGCGTTCCTGTCCGGTCGCCGAGGTGTCGAGGGCAATGCCGAGTGCGCTGCGGATCCGCCGCACGGTGCGGTGACCGTCGACGCTGGTCACGCGCAAGCCCACGCTGCGGGCGTAGAGATCGGCGCTGCGCCAGGCCGTGCGCGCCTTCTGCGCGGCGACGGCGAAGGCCTGCACGCGTTCGTGGGTGTCGGGGACGTGTTCGGGCCGAGCGTCGTTCATTGCGGCGAAGGCGTCGATGAACGTTGCGGTGCGCGGCTCGGTGAGGTCGTCGAGCAGGGGCCTGACGAAGATCGAGTACGGGTCGGCCAGATAGGCGGCGTAGGCGTCCGCGACCTCGCTGTAGACGGCGTGAGCGGCGGCATAGTCGGCCTCGAGTGCCTTCTTCGCGTTGCGGCGGTCGACGAGATGACTGCGAGTGCGGGTGATCAGGTACGTGGCCAGTGCGAGGGCGAGCACCAGTGCGACGAAGATCCAGACCAGCGGCGTCCAGTCCGTCGGAGCGTCGGGTGCGGCGTCGACCATGGCCGACGGTGCCGGGGCGGCGGCAGGTAGGTCCGTTGCCTCGCCGGTAGACACCGACAGGAGGAGCGCTCGGACTGCGGTGGCGGCGATGGCGATGAACAGCCCTCCTGCGCATATCTGCGGGGCGGTCCGGGCCTCGTTACCTGACATGCGAGACCGGTAGAGCGTGGCTGCGCCGTAAATCATGCCCGCGATCCCGACGGCTGTGCATCCCCACAGGACGTACGACAGGAACACTGCGAGATCGGTGGAGGTGGGCGTCGGTTGCGGTATCGGGTTGTTCATCGGTGATGGGCCTTTCCGGCTCGGGTGGGGCTGGAGAACAGGACCGGGATGCCGTACCGCTGGACGCGGCTGTTCTGCTCGTCGGCTTCGGCGGCGGCGAGCACCTCGAAGATGTCGATCTGGCCTGCGGTCTCGGCCATCACCGCACGCCCAGCTCGGGGCGGGTGATGGACTGCACGGCGAGGGAGAGTCGCACATGGCCGGCGTCGATGACGACGGGGTGGGTGCGGCTGTACCAGGCACCGGGTGCGTCGAGGAGGGCGGTGACCTCGACGCGGCCTGCGGGTGCGGTGCGGTAGCCGAGAATGTCGATGATCGTTCCGTCGAACTGGGTGTCGAGCGAAATCAGTTTCATTCCAACTCCTTTGAGGCGGCGGCGCGCGGGCGTTGCGGGCGCGGTCAGGGTGGCGGTCATGGATGCTCCAAGGTCGGGCGGAGAAGGACTTCAGCGACGACGGTCGCGGGCCGTGCGCAGGCGCTCAGGAAGGCAAGGTCTGGCAGTCGGCGCATTCCCAGCGCCCGGCGGTCGAGGTGCAGGTCCGTCGCTCTTCACAGAGCCAGCAGATCTGGTTGCGCTTGCGGGTCGACACCTGTTGCGCGGCAGCCACGGTGGCGGCCTGTGCGCGGTACTGCTCACGGGTGCTCGCATCACGGGCAGCGAGGTCGGCGCGGACCTGCTCCGGATCTACGGCCAATCCGCCGGTTCGTACGTTCAGCATGTCCCCGAACGCTGCGCGGCAGGACTGACACACATCGCCTGGCGTAGAGACCGGAACAGCACACCCGGGCAATGCGCAGGACGTGAACAGCGTTGACTGCCAATCGCATTCGATCTCGCCGGTGCGTGTCGATGTCATACCCAAACCATACAGCGTCACGCTGTATGGTTGCAAGGGGTTCGGCGAAGTATTTACAGCGTGGGGCTGTAAGGTGCGGGTATGTCGACAATCATGCTCGTGCGGGGATCGGAGAAACCGTGACCGATGCCGAATTGACCCTCTCGGAGGTTCTGACACTGATCGAGGCCTCGACCGGGAAAGCGATCGCGTCCTCGACGTGGCGGTCCTACGTCGCTCGTGGCCAGGCCCCGAAACCTGCCCGCCACCTCTCGCGCACTCCGCTGTATTCGCGGGAGGACATCGAGGCGTGGATCGCAGGCCGACCCGGCAGTGGTGCACGAACCGACCTGTACCCACGCTGATCGTCGTTCGACGTTCCCGGTTCACCTCTACGCGTCAACATATCTTGACGAACCGGAAAGGCCCCGGCGATCGGTGTGATGGCCGGGGCCTTCCTGTCGTGCTGGTTGCGAAGCTCCAGCGGATGGTCAGGCGTCGTCGTCGACGGCGGCGTACGCGGCGTCGACGGTGATGTTGCCGATCGCGGCCTGCTCTACCGGGGTCAGGGTGTGCCCGCTGTCGGCGAGGAAGGTCAGGTAGCTGTCGATGCCGACCATGCCTCGGTAGTGCTTGACGGAGAACCGCCAGTAGTCCTTGGCGTCCTGCGGCCCCGTCAGTCGGGCCTCGAACGCGGTGAGCACACGGGCAAGCAGCAACACCTCGGCGCGAGCGGGCGTGGCACCGTTGGTCTTGCGGTCGACCTCGCCCAGCGGTGAGCCCATGATCTCGCCGTACCGCTCCGAGCACTTGGATTCGGTGAACACGTCGCCATGGGTCGCCAGCGCGGTCACCATCCACTTGGTGGCGTTCTTCGGGGCGGTCTTGCCCGCGAGCAGACCGGTGAGGAATGCACGTCGGGCGTCGGTGGCGGTGGCTCCGGCACGGTTGAGGGCCTTGACCTTGCGGCGTTCTGCGCGTTCGGTCTCGATGCGTTCGGCTACGGCGCGCGCGGCTGTGCGCTGCGCCGGGGTCAATCCGTCCTCGGCGTCGCCACCCTTTGCGTCCGCGGCGGCGATCTTCTCGGGTGCGAGTTCGAGGCCGGCCGCAGACACATGGTCGTGGCGCAGGAAGTACTCGTACCCCCAGGCGCTCACTTTCTCGACGGTGTTGGCGTGCCGCAGCTCCTCGTACGCCTCGTCGTCGTCGTCCTCGGTGTCGAAGTCGATGTCGTCCTCGGCGACTTCCTCGCGGGTGGTCTTGTCGACCCAGACGGTGCCGGTTTCGTGGACGTGGACGTGCCATAAGTGCGGTGCGTGCTCCGGGGCGTCGGCCGGGACTGCCGCGCCGTCGGCGGTGCGCAGGTCCGCGAGTGAGTACCACTCCCCCTCGCTGGTGGACGGTTCGTCGTGGAGCAACGTGAAGCCGAGTGCGATGTAGTCGGCTGCGGCGGCCGTGGTCTCGGCGCGTTCGTCGATGCGGCGCTGGAGGGTGGCCAGGCGGTACTTGAAACCAAATCTGTTGTCGAAGATCTGCTCGATTGCCTCGGTGATCCACGGCTCCGTCTGTGCGGCGGCTTCGAGATCAGCAAGCAACGCAGCCCCTTCGAGGGTGAGCTGACGGTCGTCGAGCTGGCGGCGAGCGCGCTCGGATCATCCTGCTCGACCGGCCTTTTCGACGTACGCCTTGGGGACGTGCAGTGCTGTCGCGACCTTCTGCACGTTCAGGCCCAGGTCGAGCAGGCCGGTGACGGCGGCGGCGCGTTGCCCGGTGGTGAGGTCTTCGCGCTGGTCGTTGGATACGACCTGCTCGGTGATGCGTTCGATCCCTGCGGCCTTCTCGTCGTCGGACTGCTCGCGCACCATCACCGGTATCGAGGTGAGACCGGCTTCGCGGGCCCCGAGAGTTCTGCGCTGTCCGTCGTGGACGACCAGGGTTCCGTCGGCGCGGCGGACCGCCGAAACTGCCTGGAGGACACCGTGGGCGACGAACTCGGGGTCGGCGGTGATGTCTACGCCGTCGCGGACGTTGGCGGTGATGTCGAGGGCGTGCGGGTCGGCGTCGACGAGGGTGTAGCCGGTCGAGGTCGGTGCCGATTGTGCAGCCATGGTGGTGGTCATGATGGCGGTCTCCCTGGTTAGTGTGTGCAGGTAAGGCACCGGGCAGATATCAGCTGCCCGGTGCCCGTTCGCAGGTGGAGGGTCGAGCGAGGGTCAGCGGTCGGCGGTCTTCACGACGGGCAGTTCCCAGATCGGATCTTCTGCACAGCGGTCGCTGATGTCGACCCAGCGCCCGGTGACCGCGTATCCGCGATGGGCGAGCAGCACCTGCGCCATGTCCGGGGTCCAGTCCATCGGTGCGTGCTCCTCGATGCCGGTCGCGTCGATGTACTCGACCTCGATGCCGCCCCGTCGGATGGACACTCCCAGGCCGCGTTCGGGGCGTTCGTCGCCGTATTCGGAGGTGACTGCCGTGAGGTTCTGCTCGGTTTCTCCCATGCCCCAACCTTACAGCGTCAAGCTGTATTGTCAAGTCCTGCAACGACTTTCGGTGGCATTACGAATGCGAGCCGTATTTCGTGCGTCGAACGGCAGTACCCCGCACGCTCGAATCACCTACAGCGCAGGATGATCGAGACTGCGACTCACGTCGGGTCGGTGCGATCGGTGGTCCATGCCTGGCTTCTTCCGTCGAAGGTAGCGGCGTCCTTGCCCCTGCTCGGCCAGGTCGACGTACAGTTCAACCGGGAGTTGATGGCAATAGGCCCATACGATGACTCTTTCCTGCGACCGATCAGCATCGCGCCCTAACGCTACAATTCCGGCATGGCTGGGTTCAAGGATGAAGTCGAGCGCATCGCAGCTCTGAATGCGCTCGGCCAAAGCGTAGCCGCGGAGGCTCAGCGCGCTATAAAAGTACCGGCGAGCAGTGCAGTGCCGCAGACGATGCGTCTCCTCAAGGAGTGCGCATCCCATCTGAGCGGCAAGAAAGCACCGGAGAAGTACGAGTTGCCTGGAAGTAAGCTTTGGAGCCCGAAACGTTCTCCCGAGGGTTATGCGCTGTACCACCGTCGAAGCGAAAAGGGCGGACTGCTGAGTCTCAGCATCCTGACTCCTGACGGCCGGTTCTGGGCGCAGCACACACCCCTAATAGGTTCGAAGAACCACGGTGATTTCATTCCAATTACAGTCCAAGCCCTTCTGGGGCGGAAGCTGACTGTTGGCTGGGAGCAAAGCATCGGATTCGACTTCGACGGCACCCCGACGGTGGTCACCAAAGGAACCTTTGGAGACTCGGATTCAAGCCTCCCACTCTCAAGGTGGCTCGCCGAGTTCGTTTCAAAATAGCGAAACCGTCGTCATGCTTTCGCAGCGAGGGAAACCGAACCCTGCAACTATACGCAAACCGTTAGCCAAGATAGTTGACGAATGATTCGCTTCTAATCGACGGGAGTCGCTGCCTCGGCGGGGCACCACTGGCCTTCGAGCCGCAAGAATCCCCTGCCGTTGCCGATCGGTATTTGGAAACTGAGTTGGCAAATCCATTGACCCCGTCCAGTTTTCGCCCACGCATGGAGCAGTCCGGGCGATTTGGTATCCATCGCGAGCCCCTCCGAGCGGACTTTGAGAGGTGTTCCGTCACGGAAGGATCCTCCGGACGAGCCTGCCACGGTGAGCGCGATGTTTTGTGCACGGATGGACAGATGTCCACGTACTGTTGCCCACCATGCCGAGACCTGGTTGGCGTGTTTGTATCACTCCACACGAGTTGGTGCCGCGGCCAGCGGTGCCGGACACAAATTTGGAGTGGCCTGGGTTCGCGCGGCCAGAGTTGGTGGCCGGCACGCCGTTCCTCATTGACCCATCATTTGAGTATGACATCGAGTTGAATGCCTTCTTCAGATCAGTCGATATGCAGGCGAAGGCGCGCCACACCCAGGTGGGCTACGCCCGCGATCTAGCCGCGTTTTTGAACTTCGTTGCTGTCTCACGAGACAGAGCTCGTTGGTGCGACGTCAACGAGGCTGACCATCTGGCGTACTGGCGCTGGCGCAGGATCGACTCTCAGGGGCCGCACATACAAGGTGCGACATGGGACCGAGAGGTTGCCGCAGTCGACAAGTTCTATCGATGGCAGGTCCGCGCGGGCCATATATTGAACAACCCTGTGCCGCAGAGAGTTCGACGACCAATGCCGTTCGGCGCGGGCCTCGTCCGTCATGACTCTTCGACCACAACACCGGCAACCTACTCGCACGATGCCGCGACGGATCGTATCGAGTGGCTCCCACCCCAGTCCTACCGTTTATGGCGCGATGTCGGGATTCGCGGATATCGCGCCGACGGTGTCCACGACACCGGGTTTCGCGGTCGCTGGGCGGCGCGCAATGCATCATTCTGCGACTTGATGGTGCGCACCGGCATGCGGTTGTCCGAGCAAGCGGCGCTGACGGTATTCGATGTGCCAACAGCTCGCGGTCTCGGGGGCTATCAACGTTTTTGGCTGCCGACGGCCATCGCCAAAGGTCGTTCGGCCCGCCGAGTCTACGTTCCTGAATCCGTGATCGCCGACCTGATCGGGTACGCGACACTCGATCGCGCGGAGGTCATCGCCCGCGCACGCGCCTGTGGAAGGTACGAACAGGTTCGCCGCCCGCTCGTGATCGCTGATCCGCATTCGCCGGTCGTCGTGCAGACTCGGTCCGGTCTGCGATCGACCGTGAAAGTTTCCAACCTCGATGCCGACGAACGACGCCGCTTGCTCATCGACGGGCCCGATGGTTTGACGCCGGCCGCGTTCTGGCTGTCGGAGTTCGGCACCCCCATCGCGGTCTCGACCTGGAAAGACATGTTCGCAGTCGCCAACACACGGTGTCGTCGAGCAGGAGTTCCTCTGACTGCACATGCTCACCTCCTGCGGCACACGTTCGCGGTGGTGACTCTGGAACAGCTACAGCGCGGACATATCAGCGCGATGACCGAAATGACTGCCGAACAGCGAGGGCAATGGACACAGATCTTCGGTGACCCTCTGGACTGGGTGCGACGTCGCCTCGGACACCGCTCCGTGGTGACAACACAGATCTACTTACACGCGCTGTCGGAATTGGAAATGGAAACGCGAATGATGTTGGTGCCCAACACATGGGAAGATCCCCGCGACACTCCACTCGACGTCTTCGACGTCGCCACTGAGAACAAAACACAGTGAACGGTCGCGGCAGTACCGGCACCGGGCGCCGCGCGATGCTCCCATCTGGCCCGTACACACCGACCGAAGGCGAACACGCCATCGCCTCCGGCCTCACGGTCCGATTCGATGGTGAAGACGGCCGGACTCTGCTGGTGGACGTCGCGAAGATGGCGCTGCCCGGTTGGCACACGGCAGTTGCAGAGGCTCTGGCCCTTGCCCTCGGGGCGACGGGACGCAGCAGGACGCTCAGCTCAGCGAAGGGACTGGTTACGAGGGTGCGATCCATGCTGCGATCCCTCTCGGAACTGCCGGATCCACCGACCGGACCACCGATGCTGGAGACCGCCCACCTCCAATCTGTCTACAACCAGCGCAGAATCACGCAGAAGGACGTCTACGCCTGGCGAGGCATCGCTCTTTTCGGACAGTTCCTGACGTTGCCACCGCTGGTCGATACGGTGAATTCATCAGTGATCGACTACACCTGCCGCCAAATCGGGCAGACCCGGATTGGCCAACCTGGCTACTCGGACGGAGAGTTCGATCGTATTCTCTCAGCCGCTCGGTCAGACATCACCGCATTGCGCAATCGAATTCGACTCTCGGAAGCTGCAATAGGACAAACGGGTGAACAGGAAGGCTTGGAGGGCGACAAAGAGCTCGTCGCGATTGCGGAATCAGGAGTCGTACCCCCGAGCCGGAGCTTCAGCGCGCACGTTGTCAGACTGGAGCTTGCGAGCCGGCTCTATATGACGATCCGGGACCTCGCGCCGATGCTCGTGTTGATGGTGGCGCTGACCGGCCGCAATATCGAAACCATCAAAGAGCTCCCCTGGGAACACCGAATCATGGAGACACGCGCCGTCGAAGTTCGTGTCATCAAACGCCGCCGCGGCAATCACCGATGGTTCGAGACCGCGACGTGGGAGATCGGGCCACCGGGTCGCGAACTGCACTATCCCGGCGGTCTCTACCTACTGCTACACGAACTGACCACTCGCAGCAGGAACACTTCTGGCAGCGCATCCGTTTGGTCGATCTGGCGTAGCGGCCACAACACCGGCCTTCGCGGTATCGAAGAACATTTCGACCCATTCGCTCGCGAACTGACCGCGACAGCAATCAACCTTGCCGGATGGCGCACCCGGCATTGCCTCCACGCTGACGTCGTCGACGGAACGCGCCCGGCTCCGCTTGCGGTCACCGGCAACCGGATCAAGACCACGGCAGACGTGCGCCGTACCAAACAGATCGGCGGTCACCTCCCGTCCGCTGCCCGGAGCAACACCATCCCGGTTCTGTTCCGGAACTATCTACGCGGAGACCCGACAACACAGGAATGGGCACACACCGTTGTCGCGGCTGCCGTCAGCGACGCCGAATCGAGCGCTCTGGCAGCACACAGACGGGCGCTGCACGCCGCCGGAGGAACACTGAACGTGCAGCCGGAACGCTCCGCCACCAATCCTCACGGGGATACCCCGCCGACGCATGCAGACGCAGCCGATACCGCCTGGTCAGCGTGCAAAGATCACGAACACCATCCCGCCACCGGGAGAAGCTGTCGCGCATCGTTTCTCGACTGCTTTCACTGCGGAAACTGCGTGATCACGCCTGATCACCTTCCTGGACTGCTCGGATTGCTCGATGCGCTGGCGGAGCGCCGCGATCAGCTGTCGGAGGCCGATTGGTGGGTCCGATACGGACCGACGTGGGCGGCCATCCGCCATGACGTTCTCTCGAAGTTCAATCGGTCCGAGATCCTGGCGGCAACGGAGATCAAACCCACCGATGCACTTCTCGATCTCGTCGAATCACCATGGGAGCAAATATGACCAACGCCCACCCTCAACCGTCGACGTCGCACCCGTTCGACGAACGATGTGTACTGAACGGGCGGCCGGTGCGCCCGGAGACAGAACTCAGCCGAGCTTCCCGATTCGTAGAGGACGTCTGGGATCTCAGTCCAGCTTTCTTTCAGCAACATCATGTTGCTCTGATCCTCGACTTCACATCCGTGCCGTCTGTCTATCGCACCGTGGCCAAAGAACTTTTCATCGGGCTGCTGGGCGGGCCTGCACCCGCCAGAGGACGCGGCTTACCGAAGGTAGCAACGATCGCCTCCATGTTGCCCACGCTCCGCCACTTCTTCTCCTGGCTCGCTTCGCGACCCAACCTGCGCCAGCCGCTGCTATCGGAGTTGCAACCTTCCGATTTGATTGCGTACCAATTGCATTTGCTCGCGACGCAACCCACTCTCACGGTTCGTGATCGCTATCGCAGTTCGGTTCGGTCGCTCTATCGCTACCGCGGACTCATGGTTACCGATCAGCTGACTTTCGACCCGTACCACATCGATGGTTGGAGCGAGTCCGGCGACAGGAGCGGACCTGACAACGCGACCGCCAGAATTCCGGAGGCGGTGCTCGGACCCCTACTCACCTGGAGTCTGCGGTTCGTTGATGAGTTTGCATCGGACATTCTCGCGGCAGACCGCGAGTGGCGACGAGTTCGATTGCAAGAAGGGGTAGTTCCGCCCGAGGCAAGGCGTTGGGTAGAGAAGGATCTGGTCCATCTGTTAGCTGAATACCGTGCCGCAGAACGCCCACTGCCGGGACACAACGGCCAACCGAGCTTTCGCCACCTGTCCCGCCTGCTTGGATGCGATCGCTCGACCTTGCGGACTTACCGTGACCTCATCGAGGACACAGCTCGACTGGTCGGGGTCGACAACGATGTCTCGTGTGACGTGGTGATCAACGGACGGATCAACGGGTCCCCCTGGATCGACCGCATCCTGTTCAATCGGCGTGATCGGCAGGCCGGGATCTTGCACCTGCTGTCGGCGCTGAGCGCAGCCTGCTACGTGATCATCGCGTTCCTGTCCGGCATGCGTGACAGCGAGATCAAGCATCTGCAGCGGGGCTGCATCAGCGTCAAACGTGACCCTCACGGCAGGCCCTACCGGTGGATGATCACCAGCCTGGCGTTCAAAGGTGAACGCGACCCCACCGGAGTGCAAGCGACCTGGGTTGTCGGCGCTCCGGCCGCCCGCGCCGTGGCGGTCCTCGAACTCCTCCAACCCCGTAACGAAACCCGGCTGTTCGCACCCTCAACTCATGGCACCGCTGTGCGGATCGGCAAAACCGCCGCCCACGTCAATTTGACCAAGACCACGAACGACCACATCAACAATCTGGTGTCCTGGATCGATGGCTATTGTCGCGCACATGATCTCGCAGAGGACATTCCGGCTGTGAATGCCCAAACGTGGCGGCTGACAACCCGCCAGTTCAGACGAACGCTCGCCTGGTTCATCGCACGCCAACCCGGCGGATCCATTGCCGGGGCAATTCAATATCGCCACCAAGCTGTCCAGATGTTCGAGGGCTACGCCGGCACATCGGATAGCGGTTTCCGCGCCGAAGTCGAGTCAGAGGAGGCCCTCGCGCGCGGTGAGGGTCTGATGGCAATGATCGATGCCCACGAACACACCGATCTCGTTGGACCCGCCGCCGACGAAGCCCGCCGACGTCTGAGCGAGCTCGAGTCGAACATCCGATACCAAGGACAGGTCGTCACCGACCGGCGTCGGCACGACCGCTTGATACGCCGATTCGACCCAGCAATCTATCCAGGCCGATACGCCACCTGCGTCTACGATCCGGACAAAGCACTGTGCACACGCGCACAGAACCTTTCGGGCCAGAACGCGCCGACGCTCGGTGGTTGTCGACCTCTCGAATGCCGCAACGCCGCGCTCACCCCAGGCAACCTCGACGAGTTGCGTTCGGAGAGCTCCGATATCGAGCGCGAGCTCGAACGAACACCGTCGCTCCCTCCGCTGCTGCAGCATCGACTACGGAAACGGAGTGAGCAGATAAATCAATTCGTCGACCGACACGATCCGAACTCAATCCGATGAGTCAACGCATCGACCTCCCGAGCGAGCAGGACGTCCGTCGAGTGATGACAGAGCACCTCGAAGACGCAGCAGCGGCCGGCGGCCGCGCCACTGTCATCGGCCTTGCCCGTCGACTGGGACTGCCCAACGCAACCTTCTGGCGGCACTACCCCGCTATCGCTGCCGAACTCAGAGCCGCTCCCGTCGCAACTCCCATCGCCACACGGCATGACGACCGGACCGAACTCCTGGCCTCCAACAAACGCTTACAACGAGACAACGCGACACTGACTCAAGACCTCACCCTCGCACTGTCCGTCATCCAGCGGCTGACACTCGACAACCACGCCCTACGGAAAGAACTGGAAACAACCTCAGGGGTGACCTCCCTGCAGTCACGCTCGAACTCCGCAAACGCTGTCGTAGGCGCGTGTGGCCGGAAGGACCGCTAAGCCTCGATCCACCGATAAAGCTGCAAGATACTGGGCGTCGGGGAGGAAGTATCCTCTGACCAGAAATGATTCGAGTTCTCACTCAGCGAATCAGACCAGACCACTCCGAGGATGGTCACCGCTGTCCTTTTTGAGATGACTCGTTCAGCTTTTGACGTCGGATGGCAGATACGCCAACGACAATGCTTGCGATCCCAGCCACGAGGACAAGCGTTGACAGCGGATCAAATTCGTGAGTCTCCACACGCGTGTCAAAACCCTGTGCAGCGCAACGCACGACGACCATCGGTAGAAGGGGACGACTGGACTCGACGTCGACAGCCCCCGGATAAGCATTCTCGCAAATTTCTGAGGCCGAGCGACCGAGCCCAATCTGGCTGGTCGCCCCAAATGCAACACCAACGAGCAAGACGCCGATTAGAACCAGCAGGACAGCTGGCCGTAGCCACCGAAAACCTGTATTGCTCATGCGTTCGAATTCTAGCCGCCGTCGAGTTGGCGGCGGTCACGGTGACCGAATCGTGACCAAACTCGTGTTCGCGTGTCTCTCCAACGGTGGGCACTGACCGTACTGTTCGGTTCGTCCTTGATGCCCTTCACTGTGGGAGCTCCATGAAACCGAGCAGGCTACCTCTCAAGTCGCATATTGGCGATCCAAGCCCATTGATCAATGTCCGCTTCAGGCAGCATCGGACGCGAAACCAAATTGTCGCCCGAAGAATGTCACTTATCGGTGCGTTAATTACATCCCTTGCATTGCTAGTTTCTACGCCTGGCGTTGCGAACGCCGATCAATTTCGTAACAACCAGTGGGTCCTCGGCTCCATCGAACGCGAATTTATCGATTTCCTTTCTGGTGCTAACCAATACGGCCAAGGCGGCACCTCGAGTATCGGAGAACCCACCAGTGGCGAGCTCTGGGCAGGAAACAGCAACGAGGGGCGGTGGCAGGAATTCGGGTTTACTAATCGCATTTACTGGTCGCCGAATGTCGACGCAAATAAAGGTCGTCAAATCGGCGGCTTGATCATGAACAAGTGGCTTAATTTGCCATCGCGTCAGTACAGAACGTATGTCAACGGCCCGTATCAGTACGAGAAGCGAAGCGACGAACGTGGACGACTCGGGTACCCGGTCACACGTGAGAGCCCTGCTTCTGGCGGGCGGTACAACAACTTCCAGGGCGGCGCGATTACATACAAGTTCGGAGCCACATCTGCCTATGCCACCTGGGGTAACATTCGCGATCAGTGGGCTGCGCAGAACTACGAGCTTGGACCCTTGGGCTTCCCGAGCAGTGATGAGTACCTGTGTCAAGATGGAACAACGTCCAATGATGGTTACGAGTCATATGGCGCTCCGGACAGAACTTCCAGAACGGCCAGTATCTGACGTCAGGACGCAGGCCGCCGACATTGGGCTACAGCTCAGTCCTCTTCTCCAAACTCACCTATCAGTCATCTTCCCAATACACGACCGCAATTTCGCAGGCATCCACTGCTTGGAATGCACTTGGGAGCGTCCAGGTTACCCCCTATGACCCTGTGAACCCGACGCTCACTAATGTGGAAATTTCCGACGCCAACCGTCCGGACGTCACATGGGCCGGGCTATACAGCAACACCGACTTTGGGGTGGACACTATTCAAATGAATACAGCGAAGCTCGGTAACGCCAGTAATCAACGGAACGTTATGACACACGAGATGGGTCATGCGCTCGGTTTGGCGCATAACTGCAAAAGTCAGCTGATGGATCCGATTTCAAACTCATCGGTTTTTGCGCCGCAGTTCATGGATCAAGCCGCCTACCGTCAACTCTGGGGATGACATGATGAAGGTCAGAAGTTTAGGATCAAAGTACGGCACGGTGGGCGTTGCGAGCTTATTCGCCTGCATTGTATTAGTTGGCTGCAGCACTTCGGCAGGCACGCAACCTGGAGATGCTGGCACGACTGCCAGCGTGACTACGCGCACACAAGCAGTGGAAATGGACTCGGCTTTCGATGTGACAGACCCTCAGCAGCTTGCCGGTTGGGCCGACGCGGTCTTCGTCGGAACAGTGATTGAGCAAGTCGGTACGAAGGCAGTTGGGCCGTTTCCCGAGACGCAGTTTTCTGTTGAGGTGCTTCAGACCCTAAAGGGTGACGTCGCGGGCCAAATACTCGTCAATCAGCAAGGCGGGTATGGCACCGACGGTACGTTGTACTTACTGGACGATGACCCACTGATCGAGCCGGGAGCAACATACCTTATGTCGGCTGGCTTCTTGCCGTCCGAAAACTGGTACACGGTCGCTCCACGCGCGGGCAAAGTGACGTTGTCAGCAGAGGAAGTTGCTGCCGTCAGCGATGGAACTGCGCGGCGATCAACCGATGAGCCAGCGCCGGTCGCAACAATGCGAGATGCCATCGACAACGAGATTCCGTTCGATCCGAACCGCGAGTCGGAGCCCGTCAGCTCCGAACCGCCAGTGCCACCAAGGTAGGTGTGTGACTTCAGTCGACTGGACCGGAAGCTGATCTTCACGTCCCACCAGTGCAGTTCGGGGGTGTATGACTTATTCCCGAACTGCACTGACGTTTTAGCCTGTCTTGGCTGTCGACGGGCCAAATCCTCATCCGCGGTGGCTCCGCTACAGCGGCAGCTCATGGTCCGAGCGTTATTCGGGCAAGTGTCGAACCCTCGTTGGTGATGGCCCGAAACAGCGGGAGACTAATCGGATGCACAGTGGTCAGAGGCAAACCCCGTCTACAATATGTTGACCAGGACTCTCCGAGGTGGATCGACGATACGGCGCGTGGGGGGATCGAAGCTCACGGGCCAGTTCTCGTACAGGTCGGGGGTCATTGTGCGACCGCCAATCGGTGCGGCCCATGTTCGGCGACTGCGTCGGTGACCGCGGGGGCCCAGCGCAAGCCGTGTTCGCCGAACATGGGTGCGGTGAGGGTGTAACGGCCTGTGCGCTGGGCGATTCCGCGTCCGTGGACGGTGGTCTCGAGTGTGATCGAGCGGATGCGGCCCCTGCCTTGCTCGATGCCGCCGTAGCCGACCGGCCGAGAGGAAATCGTCAGATCGAGACCAGGCATTCGACCGTCCGTGATTGCGAATATCCCTGCGTGCTCCGTTGACCGGACTACGCAGCGACACGCCTGATCGCATGAATCCGATCCGAGTGTCGCGGGGTAGACATCACCTACCTCGGCCTCAAGAAAGCGGTGTCGCATGATCGACGAAGCAGAGCGAAACATCGAGCAAGTCCAGATCCCCCGATGGGGCAAGGTCGAAAAATCCGACGGAACCATCCCCTGGCTGGTCGTCGACGAGGATCTGGTGCCGGTAGAGCCGATCCGGCGGTTCCTCCTCGACTTCGTCGCACGGGGTAATCGACCGTGGTCGGTCCGCAGCTACGCCTACGACCTTTTGCGATGGTGGCGATGGCTTCGTGTCTACGAGATCGACTGGGAAAGAGCGACTTCCGCTGAGTCACGGGATCTGGTTCTGTGGATGATGCGGGCCGACAAGCCTCGGAACGCAGCGCGGACCAAATCGCGGACCACTGTGGGAACAGTCAACGTGATCACCCGCAAGCGATATCTCGACGACCGATATTGTGCCCGCACCATCCGCCATTCCAATGCAGTGGTGCGGGCGTTCTACGAGTTCTGGATCGAACGCGGTGAAGGCCCACTGGTCAATCCGATGCCGGTGGCACGAGGGGCGGCCCGGGTGAATGCGCATCACAACCCGCTCGAACCGTTTCGGCCCGGTGGACGGTTGCGGTACAACCCGAAACTTCCCGTCCAGCGTCCCCGGTCCATACCCGACGATCGGTGGCTCGAGCTGTTCGGTGCGCTGCGCTCGAACCGGGATCGGGCATTGTTGGCTTTGGCGGTCAGCAATGGTGCACGAGCTGCGGAAATCCTCGGAATTTCTCTCGAAGACATCGACTGGGGAGACCAGTTGATTCGAGTGACACGTAAGGGGACACGCGTCGATCAGTGGCTCCCAGCCAGCCCGGAAGCGTTCGTGTGGCTTCGCCTGCATCTCGCGGACCTGGGAACATCCTTGGACGTGAACGGATCGCTGTGGCTCACCCTCCGCCGCAGATCCGACTCCTCCGCTGCTCTGGAGTATCGACCATTGACCTACGACGCGCTGCGCAAGGTGCTGACGCGGGCAAACGACGTTCTGGGCACCAACTGGACGATGCACGACCTCCGCCACACCGCAGCCATACGAATGGCACACGACGGAACACTCACCTCGCGCGACATACAGACGATCCTCGGGCACGCGCACCTGTCGACCACGACCGAGATCTATCTCGTCGAAGACCAAGACGACACCATCCGAAGGGTCCAGCATCATCTCGCGCACCGAGCCGAACACATGATCAGCAATCCCCCTACCGTGGCCGCTGGTTACGACTCTGCGGATCTGAATGTGCTGTTCGGAGCGGTCGAGTCATGAACGTGACACCCACCGAGCTGCCGGTCGCACAGCGGGCCAACCCACGGTTGCAGTACCGATTCAAGCGCCACGAAGACCTTGCCGACTCCGCTCCGATCGGCGGGGCCAAGGATCTACTCGACATCGAAGAGATCCTCGATACTGTTCCAGTATTTCTGTATCCCAATGGTTCTCGTGAACACGGTGCCAAAAGGGCATGCCGACTGATCCTGGAGTGGCTTCTGACCTTCCCCGGCGCGGGATGGCAGGAGCGCTGGGTTCATTCCGGTGCCGACGTAGGATCGTCCGACTGGCTCGACACCTTCCACGACAATGCCGACCCACGAACAGTGGTGACCCGAAGCCAAGAACTGCGGCGCGGCCTGATCCTTCTTCTGGTCGCGCGGGTTGTCTTTCCCAGTTACGAGTCCATGTCAGCAATGCAGTGGACCGGGCTATACGCCAAGCTGCGCACCGCTCACCACCCCGAGATGTTCACAGCGTTGGAGGCCCGTGTCTCGGTTCTGGCGGCGAACTCCAAACAATGCAGCACCGCGATGCTGGTGGCATGCAAGATCGTTCTGCATACGGGGCGCGATCTCCATGAACTCACTCCGGAAGACCTGCTGGGCTACCGCGCCTGGAACATGGTCAGTGATCGCCCGACCTCGGCCAGCGTGCAACTGGTGTGGGCGGGACTCGACGGTATCGCCGACCTGCGGGGAATCAAGAGCTTCGCTGCAGCAATTCGGCGCGGACCCCGCCCGACGGGTGAATTGGTCGACCGATACAACCTCGTGAACACGACGGTGCGGAACGTTCTGGTGCGCTACCTCGACGAACGACGACCGAGTCTGGACTACGGCGGCTTCGCCGCCCTTACCGGAGTTCTCGCCGGCAACTTCTGGGCCGATATAGAACTCCACGATCCAGGCCTCGACACCATCGACCTCCCGCCGGACGTTGCGGCCGGGTGGAAGCAACGACTGTCGGTGATCACCGACAAAGACGGAACCACACGCCCACGAGCAGGGCGACTGGCAGTGATGATGACAGTGCGCGGCTTCTACCGCGACATCGCCGAATGGGCAGCCGAAGACCCCACCTGGGTGCAGTGGAGCGTTCCGAACCCCATCCGCAAAAGTGACGTCGAGGGATACAGCAAAGAACGCGCGAAGACGACAGCGGTCGTGCACCAACGAATTCGCGAGCGTTTGCCGCACCTTCCCTCGTTGGTCGATGCCGCTCACGATCGCCGTGACCGATCGGCCGCGCTACTCGCTGCCACCGCGTCGGTGGCGGTCGGAGAGACCTTCGAGCATCTCGGAGTGCGCTACCGCCGGTCCATCGCGCCCTCGTTCACGAAATCCAGCTGCCAGCACGATCATCCACCGGTGCTCGCCGAAGTCATCGACACCGGCGAGATCATCGAAATCGAAATAGAAGAGCACGAGGCATTCTGGGCATGGGCGGTGATCGAGACGTTCCGCCACACCGGAATTCGAGTGGAGGAACTCCTCGAACTCACCCACCTCGCAGTCGTGTCCTACACACTGCCATCGACCGGCGAGATCGTGCCGATGCTGCAAATCGTCCCGTCCAAAACCGGCGAAGAACGCCTTCTGCTGGTCAGTCCGGAACTCGCGAGCGTGCTGGCAACGATCATTGCCCGCCTCCGAACCGCCAATGACGGCACAGTCCCGCTGACCGCGCGATACGACGGCCACGAACGTATTACCGATCCACCGCTACCGCATCTGTTCCAGCATCGAATGGGCTGGCTATGGACGGTGCCGACTCGAAACTTGATCCAGAAGTGGCTCAACCAAACCCTTGCCGCCACCGGAATCGTCGACAACGCGGGCAACCCGCTCCGATACACAGCACACGATTTTCGGCGGATGTTCGCCACCGAATCGGTCGGCAGCGGACTGCCGATCCACATCGTCGCAAAACTGCTCGGGCACAAGCACATTTCCACAACGCAGATCTACACTGCCGTGTTCGACGAGGAGCTCGTTCGTTCCTTCCGCACCTTCCTCGACGCACGCCGCGCCCAGAGACCGGAGGACGAGTACCGCAGCCCCACCGACGCGGAGTGGAACGAATTTCAGCAGCACTTCGAGCATCGCAAACTCGAACTCGGAACCTGCGGGCGTCCCTACAACACCCCATGCAAGCACGAACATGCCTGCATCCGATGCCCCAGCCAGCAGGTTGACCCCAACGCCCGCGTACGGCTGACGGAGATCATCGCCAACCTCCGCGACCGCATCGCTGAGGCACGCAACAACGGCTGGACCGGCGAAGCCGAAGGCCTCCAAACCAGCCTCACCGCGGCAGCAACGAAGCTCGTCAGCCTCGACCGAACGGCAGGCCCGAACGCCATGACATCGCTCGGAATCCCTGCCATGCCTTGAGGGAGCTCCATCAGTTTCTACGCGGGCCGGAGACAGGTGCGCTGCATCTAATTTGGTAAGGACACGGCGACCAGGTCATCTGTTCGCGGCTCCATCTCGCGAAGTAGGTCGAAGGCCTCGGTGTCGGGTCTACCGCAGTGATTCTTCGGAAACTGCGGCCGGTACCCGGCTCCGGACGCATCGACGAGCCACACCGCCGGAGGGTTGAGATAGTCACCCGAGCACGAGTAGAGGATCGACACCCGAAACCGGTAAGACGTGGCCTCGAATGCTGCCGCGACTTCATCGACGCCGTCGCCGGAGTAGGTCAGTTGCCGCACCGCGTAGAACGGAACCTCCACCAACTGCTGGTCCGGGCTCCCACACACCATCACCGACGCGACCGTGAAATCGGCGGGTCGGGAACCGAATTCGGGACTGTGCGGAATGCTCAGTGTTGCCCCCGACAGCACACCGCTCGACACTTCGCGATCGGCGACACACGACGGCACCGTCGCAATCGCCGTCCTCGGGGAGGGCTCAGGCCAGAAGTAGACAGACAAACCCGCAACCAGAACTGCCACCACAGGCAGCACGATCAACCATCTCCGTCGGGTCACGTCAGCTCTCCTCGGTGCGAGCCCTTGTGGTGCAGGGCGTTTCGCTATGACCATCGAGGGCAGCAGTCACGACCGGCGTCGAGTCAGAGACAAGCCCGCGACCGTCGAGACCAAGATCCACCAGCGCACCGTAGAACCAAACCACGATCTTCGGCCATCGGCGAATACCTCACAGCTTCAGTGTGCGAACTCGCCGCGTTGCGGCTGCTGCCGCATGCTGCTCGTGGGCGAACAGCAGTCCGTAGGTGAAACCGTTCTCTGCGGGTCGGGTTCCCGCCGCGGCTCCGAGGCGACGAAGGAACCCTGCTGCGACGAGGCTGTCCTGGTGTTCGCCAAGTACTTCTTGGAAGTGTTTGTAGCGCCGGATCGTTTTCTTCGAGCGCTTCGTGCCGAGTAGCGGTGTCGCCAGCTCCGCGGCGTACCGCGCACGCTTGAACGCCTTACGTGCTCGGTGCAGAGCTTCGTCATCGCCGGCCACGCCTGAGACTGCGGTCTTCAGGCGGATGCGGGCTTTCTTGCCGGCCTTGGTCGCCAGCGACGTCACGTTCCTGCGTGGGAGTGACCGCACCGAGGAGTCGAGGGTGTCGAGGGCCTTGATCAGGGTGGCATACCGGTCACCGGCGAGGACGGTATCGACGTCGGCTCGGTAGGTGCGCTGTTCGGCAGCGAGGGTGGTCTCGATATCGGCGGCCACGGGACCAAGCACCCACTCGTCGGGAAGATCGGCCACCGCTTGAGCGAAGCGGGCGCGCTGTACTTCGTGGTCGCGGACGTGGCCGAGGATTCCGGCGTACCAGGACAGTTCCTCGTCCAGACCGGTGGCGACGGCCGGGTCGAAGGCGCCGCCGAACACTCGCACGGTGCTGCGGAGTCGCCGGATCGCAACGCGGGTGGCATGGATCGGATCCTCACCGCGCCGCAGCGCTGCATCTCCTCCTCGAATGGCACTGATCTGCTCACGCACGTAGGCGGCAACGGGCGCTGCGCCAGCATCTCGAGTCGATGTCGAAGGTTTCGTCGATGTCGTCATCGTTATGGATGCCCCGGATGCGTGCCGATCGAAACCACCACGGTCGATCCACGCAGTCGCCGACCCACCCGCGCGGAGAACGGCTTCACATACGGCATATTGTTCGCGAACGAGCCTCAGGCGGCCGGAGCCGCGCAACGACGCGCTCGCGCACTGAATCTCTGACCGGTGGTCGCAGCCGCTGAGCGTCTGGCGCGCTGTCGGCCCCCTGCGTGTCAGCGATCGTCAGTTCGGGCGTGAACGACTCGCATCACGAACCCTGGATGCCGATCGCGACCGTACTCCCAGCGGATGGTTCGGGTGGGACCGTCCCGAGGAGGCCTGACGCTGATTCCGCGGTAGTCGTACCCGTCTTGCGGTACCTGCTCCCACTCGAAATCTACGGTCTCACCTTCGACCAGGTCGACGCTGGAGCCTGTGATGTAAACCGTCTCGTGCTCGCGTGTCGGAGGCAGGGTGATCGCCCGCAACATGCTGATGTGAACCCAGCAGCCGCTGGGAGTGTCGGCCGACTCGACGACGCCCCACCCTTCTTCACCACTCCACACCGCAACGACACCTGTACAGGTCACCGGCTCAGCGTAGCGACGCCGGTCGCTCCGACTCCACGCATTCCCCCCCTGCGGCGAGTTCCCACAGTGTCAGGTGAGCCGCCTGCCCTGACACGGGCATGCAGGGTGGTGGCGCGTAGAGCGGGGGAGCTTGTGGCGGTGACAGTCTGATTCGGGACCAGTGTGACGGTCTGATTCGGGACCCACCCGGGCTTCGGCGTGGCGTCGTGACGGCTTGATCTGGACCCACTTCCGTGGCGTCAGGAGGACCCGCATCCAGCGGTCCTCGCGGCACCGGAAGTGGGTTTCGGGATGAGGGTGCGTGTGGAACTGTTCGCTGCGATCCGTCGGGACGCCCGGGTCGAGGGCATGTCGATCCGAGCGCTCGCACGCAAGCACCAAGTCGGACGCGGCACCGTTCGCCGGGCCCTCACGTCCGCGGAACCACCGCCGCGGAAGACCCCGGTGCGTTCCTCGCCCCGGTTGGATCCGTTCAAGTCGGCCATCGACGACATGCTCCGCGCCGACCTTGAGGCGCCGCGGAAGCAACGGCACACCGCCCGCCGGATCCACGTCCGCCTCATCGAGGAACACGACGCCATTGAGGTGTCGTACTCGACGGTTCGCGACTACGTCCGCATCCGCCGCACGCAGATCGGCCTCGAAGCTGGCCGCCGGGTCGAAGTCATGATCCCCCAGGAGCACGCGCCAGGCGCAGAAGCAGAAGTCGACTTCGGCGAGCTCTACGTCATCCTGGCCGGGGTGAAGACGAAGGTCTTCCTCTTCACATTCAGGTTGAGTTACTCCGGGAAGGCGGTGCACCGGATCTACGCCACCCAAGGCCAAGAGGCGTTCCTCGAGGGCCACATCGCCGCGTTCAACGAGATCGGCGGCATCCCCGCCCGGCACGTCCGGTACGACAACCTCACCGCCGCAGTCACCCGGGTCGTCAACGCGCGCGGTCGTGAGCGGGTAGAGAACGACCGCTGGGTGCTGTTCCGCTCTCACTTCGGGTTCGACGCGTTCTACTGCCAGCCGGGCATCGCCGGGGCACATGAGAAGGGCGGTGTGGAAGGCGACGTCGGCCGGTTCCGCCGCCAGCACCTCGTGCCCATGCCCGTCGTCGACTCGCTCGACGAGCTGAACGAGAAGGTCCGTGCCTTGGACGCCGCCGACGACCGCCGACGGATCTCGTCGCGGATCCGGACCGTCGGCGAGGACTTCGCGACCGAACGCGAGAACCTCGCGCCGCTCCCGGTCGAGGGGTTCGACCCCGGGCTGATGCTGAACCCGATGGTCGACCGCTCCGCGATGATCACCGTCCGCATGGCCCGGTACTCCGTCCCGGCGCGGTTCATCCACCGCCGCGTCCGCGTCTCCTTGCGCGCATCCGAGGTCGTCGTGTTCGACGGCCGACTCCAGATCGCCCGGCACGCCCGCGTCATCACAAGGGGTGGCCAGTCGGTGAACCTCGACCACTACCTCGAGGTGCTCAAGGGTAAGCCGGGCGCATTGCCAGGCTCCACCGCGTTGGCGCAGGCCCGCGAATCGGGGGCGTTCACGCCTGCGCATGAGGCGTTCTGGGCGAACGCCCGCAGGCGGCTCGGGGATGCGGTCGGCACCCGGGAACTGATCGACGTGCTCCTACTGCACCGCGCCATGGCCGCCGACGAAGTCGAAGCCGGGCTGCTCGCCGCAGTGAGCGTCGGTGCAGTCTCAGCTGATGTGGTCGCGGTCGAAGCACGCCTGCACACCACCCTCGCAGCGCCCACCGGGGCCAGTTCAGACCGTCATCCCGTTGCGCAGCCCAGCGATGGCGAACGACGAGATGGCGACGCCAAGCGCAGCCGGAAGGTCGTGTCCCTCACCGAACGCCTGCTGCTCGACCCGGCCGCGGTCATCGCCGGCCTCCCGCCCGACACCCGGCCGCTGCCGTCGATGGAGAAATACCAGCAACTGCTCGGCCGCCGCACCGGCACCGACCACCACCCCGACCCGATGAGTCCCGATGAGAGCGGAGCACCCCGATGAGCACAGTCACCAGCGTGACCACCACCTTGCGCCGCCGCCGCGGCCTGACCGAGGAAGCCGCCGTAGCGGCGGTCGACCAGGCCTGCCGGAGGCTCCGGCTCCCGACCATGCGGGCCCTGCTTGGCGACGCGGTCGCGGCGGCGAACAAGGACCAGTTGACCTACACCGGATTCCTCGCCGAGCTGCTCCTGGCCGAGTGCGACGACCGCGACCGTCGGTCCACCATCCGGCGCGTGAACGGCGCCGGGTTCCCGCGGAGCAAGTTCCTCGCGGACTTCGACTTCGACGCCAACTCGAACATCAACCCCGCCACCATCCACCAGTTGGCGACCGGCGAGTGGGTGCGGAAGGGCCAGCCGCTGTGCCTGATCGGGGATTCCGGCACCGGCAAGTCTCACCTGCTCATCGGCATGGGGACCGCAGCCGCGGAAAAGGGATTCCGGGTAAAGTACACCCTCGCCACGAGGCTGGTGAACGAGCTTGTAGAAGCAGCCGATGAGAAGCAGTTGGCCCGCACGATCGCTCGTTACGGCCGCGTCGACCTGCTCTGCATTGACGAGCTCGGCTACATGGAACTGGACCGCCGCGGCGCCGAACTCCTCTTCCAGGTCCTCACCGAGCGAGAGGAGAAGAACAGCGTGGCAATCGCGTCCAACGAGGGCTTCGCCGGCTGGACCAAGACCTTCACGGACCCGCGCCTGTGCGCGGCCATCGTCGACCGCCTCACCTTCGGCGGCAACATCATCGAAACTGGTACCGACTCCTACCGGCTGGCGTCGACCCGGTCAGGGAACGCGTCGCGGTGACGCAATCAACCGAGCCTGTTTCGTGCGCACGCCGCACCCGGTGGGCTGTCACTGCGTGCTGTCCCGCGTGGTCATCGGGCGCCCCCGAAGGATCCGGCGGCGTCGCTGGAGAACCCCGAGCGCCAGCACTACCAGCGCAGACGCGGCAGCGAGCGCGCCGATGAGTGTCGCCCGTGTCTGGATCCAGCTGGAGACCACCGCGGAGACGTCAGTGAGTCCGCCACCACGGCCCGCGGCGACCGGGGCGTCGCTGGTGGCCGCCGGGTACCAGTACCAGGCCAGATAGGCACCGGTGAGCAGCAGGACGACAGCGGTGACCCGTGGGCCATGGCGGGCCAATCGCGCGACGTGGCGGGTGAGTCCGCTGCCTGCCGCGGCGGTGGCCAGGGCGAGCAGCAGCAGGACGGTCGCCGAGCCAGCAGCGTAGACACCGAAGACGAGCAGGAGCCCGGCATAGCTGTAGGTGGCCTGCGCCTGCGCGATGACCGCGAGGATCACCCCGAACGTGCACGACAGCGAAGCCAGCGCGTAGCCGACCCCAAACGCAGCCATCCGGGCAGTGGGTGGGAGTCCCGCGGCTGCCCGGCCGGGGATCCGAGGCACCCGCACCGAGACCGAGCGTCCGGCTAGCATCCACAGGCCGAGAACCACCAGCAGGATGCCGACGGCCAGGCCAAGCGACGGCGCGGCGCGAATCAGCCCTCGGGCGCCGGCGCTGACTACCAGGCCAGCTGCCGCGAGGGTGCCGGCGAACCCCACCGCCAACACGAGACCGGCCCGCAGCGCCCGCAGCAGCCGCACCGGGACCGTTGAGGCATCGGTGTCGCCGAGGGTGTGGGTGATCCAGGCCGGGAGTAGCGCGAACCCGCACGGGTTCACGGGCGCGACCATGCCGGCCGCGAAGGCGAGGGTGAGCAGTCCGCCCATGGGTCAGGCTCCGGCCTTTGCCAGTTCGGCGGTGATCGTCGCGGCGTCGGGGTCGGTGGCGCGGAAGGTCACCGTGCCGTCGGCGTCGACGACGATCAGGGTGGACAGAGCGGCCACCTCGAATCGCCGGGAGAGTGCCGCGCCATCGTCGATTGCGGCCGGTACGTGTTCGGCGTCGACGGACTCCATGAAGTCGCCGATCAGGGCCTTGGATTCGCCGGGGTCCATGTCGACGGCGAGGAAGCTTGCCACGGTGCCGGCGTTCTCGGCGGTGGTGGCGGCCTCGCCGAGGGACCGGACGCCGTTGACGCATTCGCCGCACCCGACGGAGAAGAAGAACACCGCGGTGGGCTTCCCGTTGGCGGGCAGGCTGATCTGCTGGCCATCGACGCTGGTCACGGTGGCGGGTGAACCGGAACCGGCGGTCGCGGGGTCGGCACTGTTGCCGCAGGCGGTCAGGGTCAGCGATCCGGCGGCGAGTACGGCGGCGATCGAGAGCGCGGCGTGGTGGCGGCGGGTGATTCTCATCGGTTCTGCTCGTCCTTCGGGTCGACGTTTTCGTTGGTGGGCATGGGCGGGCAGCAGCCGTGGCCGGCGGTGCCGCCGCCGCGGCGGGAGATGGCAATCAGCGCGAGGATCGCCAGGGCGATCCCGGCGCCGATGACCCACGGGTTGCGGAGGAACGCGCCGATACCGGCGATCGCGCCACCGGCGATGAGGATGGGGAGCAAGGCGCAACAGGCGACCATGAGCAGCGCGGCGCCGGCTCCGAGGAGCAGGCCGCTGCCTCCCGGGCGATCGTCGTGGTTGGACATCATCGGTGTTCTCATTCCCTTCAGTGGGTATGGGTCAGCAGCAGCTGTGGCTGTCGTCGGCCGCGGCGGGCGCCTGGAGGCGGTTGAGCAGGCCGGTGGCGAGGGCGGCCCCGATCCGGCACGCCTCGGCCACCGGGACCACCTCCGCGCCGGGGTGCTCGGCCAGCCAGCCCGCGGCGTCCTCGGGGGAGGTGAAGTAGTGCACCTGGTTGCAGAAGGAGGAACGGATCGAGGTGATCTGCTCCGGGTTCACCAGCGACACCACCGCGGTGGGCGGATCGACGCTGGTTGCACCTTCTGTGGGGTCGACGTTGACCCGAACCGGCTCGCCGCTGACCGGGGAGGCCGACTCCACCTTTGCCGGGCGGTCCAGCAGGGCGGGGAAGATCAGCGTGTCCAGCGCACACCAGGTGTAGAGCTCCTCACCGGCCACGGTGAACCGGTGCGGGGTGGGGCGCAGGGTGAGGCCCTGGCCGATGATCCGGCCCTGATCGTCGTACTCGGTGTCCGGCACCGCCGCGAGACCGCGCCGTACGTCATCGAGGGTGCGGCTCGCAGCCGCGGCGAGTTGCTCGACGGTGACGGGGTCGCCGTCGACGAGCAGCCGCAGCAGCGGGATCAGCAGGCCGGCGTCAAGGCCGGTCTCCTCGGGTCGGGTGAGTCGTTGGGGCAGTTGGGTGCTGAGGTCCGACATCGCGGATGCCTCCTTCGTTGAGTGGGGTGGGTGCGGGTCAGGCGCAGCAGGAGAGCTTGGAGACGTCGGTGGTGAAGGCCTTCGCGACGATCCGGATGCCCTCGGTCATGGTCAGGTAAGGCGCCCAGGCGTCGGCGACCTCGGCGATGGTCTTGCCGATGATGTGGACGCCCGCGGCGGCCAGTTCGCCGGCGTCCTTGGCGACCGCGGTCAGGCCGAGGATCTCGCCGGTGTCGGCGTTGGCGACCATCTTGATGAAGCCGCGGGTGTCCCGGTTGACCAGCGTTCGCGGCACGTATTCCAGCGGGAGCACCCGGCAGTCGCAGCGGATCCCGGCCGCGAGGACTTGGGCCTCAGTCATCCCGACTGCGCCGATCGCGGGACTGGTGAACGTGACCCGGGGCAGCCGCATGTAGTCCACCGACCGCTCGGCGTCGGTGAAGGCGTTCTCGGCGACCACGGTGCCGTGGTGGGCGGCGACATAGACGAACTCGGGGTGCCCGGTCACGTCACCGGCCGCCCAGATCCGCGGGTTGGAGGACTGCAGCTGGTCGGTGACCACGATCTCGCCGACCTCGCCAGTCTTCACCTCGACCGCGTCGAGGTTGAGCCCGTCGGTCACCGGTCGGCGGCCGAGAGCGACCAGAACCTCGTCGGCGCGGAACTCCTGCGCGCCACCGGAGACGTCCGCGGTCACCACCACCTGGCCGGTGGCGGCGTCGCGGGTCACGCGGGTCGGGACCGCTCGGCGGACCACCCGGATGCCCTCATCGGCGAAGACCTCCTGCAGCGCCTTGGAGACCTCCGACTCCTCCTTCGACGCGAGCCGGGACCGAACCAGCAGGGTCACCGTCGACCCGAGCCGGGCGAACAGCTGCGCCTGCTCCAGGGCCACGTAGCCACCACCGAGCACCAGCAGCGAGTCGGGGACCTCGGTCAACTCCATCGCCGTAGTCGAGGTCAGGTACCCGGCCTCCTCCAACCCTTGGATCGGCGGGGCCCAGGGACGGGACCCGGTGGCCACCAGGTACTGCGCTGCCTCGATGGTCTCGACGCTGCCATCCGCCGCGGCGACCTCGAGCAGGGGCGAATCCGGAGTGCCGGCGAACGCGGCGTTGCCGCGGCGGACCTGCCAACCGTAGGAGTCGGCGACGTCGACGTACTTCTCACCCCGCAGGGCCTCGACGAGATCCTGCTTTCCGCCGATCAGGGCCGGCATGTCCACCGCGCCCGCGACGCTGGCGATGCCCGGGAACCGGGTCGGCGCGTCCGCGGCCACGTGCCGGGCCTCCGCGGCTGCGATCAGTGCCTTCGACGGCACGCAGCCGGTGTTCACACACGTGCCGCCGAACGTGCCACGCTCGACCATCACCACCGACTTGCCCAGAGAGGTCGCACGAATGGCCGCCGCGAACGCACCGCCGCCGGATCCGATGATCGCGAGGTCGTACCTGGTCTGCATCCCGATTCCTCCCAGAACTGTTGGGAAACGCTCCTGATGCAGCGATACTGGACCTTCCAGTAAAGGGGAAGGTCAAGCGAGACCTGCGACACGATGGAGGCCGGGATGCGGATCGGAGAACTCGCCGAGGCGGCAGGCACGACCACCAAGACTCTGCGGTTCTACGAAGAGCAAGGGCTGCTGCCCCCGGCCGAACGCACACCGGCCGGCTACCGCGACTACACCCCCGACGCGGTCAGCCGGATCGACTTCGTCCACCGCGGCCAAGCGGCCGGGCTCACCCTCGCCCAGATCAAGCAGATCCTCGACATCCGCGACCACGGCCAAGCTCCCTGCGGCCACGTACGTGACCTGCTGGACGCGCGCCTTGCCGACATCGACGCGCAGATCGCCGACCTCACAACACTTCGCGACAACGTGGCTGCGCTCCGCGACGATGCAGCCCTCCCAGAGCCCGAAACCTGTAGCCCCGATCAGGTCTGCAGATACCTATAGCCCTCGCCACTCGGCAGTGACCACCGAGACCAAGGGCGTGATTAGCCGGTGCCAGGTGGGTCCCAGTCAGGCCGTCATCGTGGTCCCAGATCGGGTTGACACAGCCAAGCTTGAGGGCTTCTATCTCTCCTCTAGGGGTGCGGTAGTCGAGGAACCTGCTCCAGTAGTCGAGATGCGTGAGTCGATCGAGAACCAGTGGATCCGTACACCGAATAGTCAGGCATTCGGTAACGCAGTGGGAGGTGCGCCGTCCGTGGCGCACCTCCCACTGCCTTACGCCGGGAGTTCATACTCCTGTGTGGTGACCGCAGGTACTCTTTCGATGGCCGTGAGCGGGTCGCCCTTGAGTTGACCACAGCTGTCTTTCGGCAGCTCGAGGCGCACTGCGCGAGATTGTGGATCTACAGCCCACACCACCGGGATCGGCGCTGAGCCGACAGCATCGCAATCCTCTGGATCGCGGGGTGGGTCGGTCGGTGTGTTCACAACCGCTAGCGCACCGACCACGTCCCCGCCTGCGCGTTCGGTCTGGCGCATTATCTGCGTGCCGTTCTCCGGTCGGTCACCGTAAAATTCACACACCACAAAGCCCACTGCATCGAAGGTGGCCGGAAGTGCGCCTGCGACTGGGGCATTAGGGATACCGGGATTACTGGTCGCGGCACCAGGCATCGCACTCACGACGACGTTCGGGGCAAGGCAAGATGCCTGCGGGACGACCTGACCTGCCGGTAAGGCTACCGATTCGCCGCGGGATTGAAACCAGAACGTAGCCCCGGCGACAACAATGAGCAGCGCGACTCCACCGATAGCCACGCTGCGTCTTCTAGACATGGTCGCATCGTAAGCGCACCACACCCCTAGAGCTTGCTGGTCAGATGTAGAGCAGGTGGGTGGCGGTACCGTCGAAGCGTTCGAGGTTGTCGAGGACGCCGGTGTAGTTTGCGGGCCCACAGGCGACGATAATCCATGGGTCGGCATGGCACCGATCGAGTCGCCCCGTCGATATCGATCATCGGCGACCCGCTCGTCCTCAGGACTGGGCCGGGGCCAGCCGCGCGGACGGGTCGGTGTCGTAGTGCTCACTGGTCTGCGTTCCTGACAGAGTGGAGTCACATTCAGGGCGTTTGTTCACTGTTCACCTGTCCGTCGCCCTATGGTTGCTCGCGGCGGCTGCGACGGTCGACGGGCCGGGTGATACTGCAGTAATGCCGCTGACACCTGACACCCCGCACGAGCGAGATCGGATGCTCGCGTTCGCCGTGCAGTGGATGCCGTACGGGGGCGGCGACGCCGAGGACATCATGGTTGCCTTCGGGATTCCGCCGGAGACGTATTTCCGCAGGCTGCGACACCTGCTGGCCGACCCCGCGCGGCCCGTCGACCTCGATTCCCGGACCACGGACGCTTTGCTGCACGTATGCCGTCGTCGCCTCGAACACAGCGCGGCATCCGCCGGCCGCCCACAGGTAGGGCAATGACCAGCACACGCGAAGCGGCCACCGCCAGGGAATCGGCGCAGTTCATCACACATTCACCTGGGGCGGAACACTCGCCACGTTCCGGTGGCCAGAAGATGAACGCACCCAGCACGAAACCGTCGTCGACCACATCCCGGCGAGGGCCCGACAGCTCCGATCGTGCGCAGGCGCAGATCTTCGCGGCAATGCTGACTGTCGAGATCAACGCTGTTTCGGCGCTCGTCGACGAAGCCGAACAACTCGCCCACAAAGCCGGGCGAATCGGCCAAGGCACCGCCCGGCTCTGGCACAACGAAGAAGCCCGGTCGCAGCGAAAATTGCTGTACGCGCTGCACCGCCAACTCGACGCCCTCCACACACGGTTTACCGATGTCTCGGGGTAGGCACCGACTGCCCGACTCCGGAACCACGCCGGACACCCAATTGACCACACCCCGAACAGAGCGGATCGTTCAAAAGATGACTACCACCGAACACGAGCACATCGACGCCGTCCGCGATCGCCTCGGTGCCCAGTTTCCCGATGTGCCGCGCCCGGTCATCGACGACACCATCGCCGCCGAGCATGCCCGTTTCGAGGGCAACTCCATCCGCGATTTCGTCCCGTTGTTCGTCGAACGCAAAGCCCGCCAAGCACTCCAGGCCCACGCCCACTAGCGGTCCGCGACACTCCGCCGGTTCAGGTCGAGGGAACGCTTTGGTGCAGCCACGAACTCTGCCCGTTCTCGGCAGCACGATCAGCTTCACCGATGCGGGTACCGGTCCACTCGTACTGTTCCTGCACGGCAATCCCACCTCGTCCTACCTGTGGCGCAACATCACGCCCGCCGTCGCAGCACACGGCTACCGCACAATCGCGGTGGATCTGATCGGCATGGGAGCCTCAGGCAGGGTACGGTCCGTCGAGAGCGTGTGACTGGCTAGCTCAGACACCTCGACTTGCTAACCCCGCTTAGTCCGGATAAGAGTACGGTTTCGGGCCAGCAGGGCACGTGCGCGGGTCGGCGGTACGTCGCGACCGTGGACGGTACTGATGACCAGATCGATCCCATCGATGCAGATATTGGCGGCGTCGAGAGGGTCTGCTTGACCGGGGTCGATCAGGGCGACCTTCGACAAGTCCCCGCCGTGTTCGTGGACGGCGAGGAGCCCGAACTTGGGTTGACCGATCAGTGCGACGTGGTGGCCGGCCACGGTGGCGGTGGCGACGAGTCCGACGAGAATCGATCCGGCACCGGTGATCGACAGGGCCGTTCCACGGGCCAGTGCGCCGCGCGGGAGCAGTTCCGACAGCGGCATGGGTACCGGCAGGGTTTTGAGGGTTCGCGAGCGCACGGGGCCGCTCAGGGCCCGTTCATCGCCGTCGGTCGCGGCGGCCTGCGCGTTCGGCTGCGAGGGGGCGAATGCGGGCGAGTCGTCGGAGTCGGCGGGTGCGTGGTCGCGGCGTCCGGGGATCGCGGCCATGCTGCGGCGAAGAGCGGCGAGCTGCGCAGCCTTGTCCAGGTTGGTCAGGTCGGGGATCGTGTCGGCGGTACCGGCCATGAGTGCGACCTTTCGCCGAACGGATCAATGCCCTCAATCTATGCGAACATACGTTCGATGTCGAACTACCTGCGTACGCCCGTAGCTGGCCCTGGTTCGCGAACCCTGGCGGCGTTCACGAGGTGGTCGAGGGAGAGTTCGGGGTCGGCCGTCAGGTGGCGATGTTCGGCGAGCAGACGCCTGACGCGATCGAGGTCCGCGCGCACGGTCGGGTCGTCGGGGTCGTAGCCCTCGTCGATGATGGCGGCGCGTTCGTCTGGGTCCATGTCTAGTTCGACGCGGCGGCGTCGGGTGCGGTTCCCGTGTCGTAGATCAGGTCGTCAGAGCCGTCGTAGCGGTAGGCCCGCTGTCCGCTGGGGAGCGTCACCCATCCGGCCTGTCCGTGATCGGGAGTCGGATCGAAACTGCGGTCGCTGGTCATGGGATCAGTATCTCGTTCGCCGTGCCTGCACGGTCGGGTGGTCAGCTGTTGACGAGTTGACTGGCTCGCTGAAAAGTCACTCCGAGAAGCGCTCCGATGTCGCGGACGGGTACCTGAGCGGTGGCGAGCTTCTTCGCGAAGGCCTCGGTGCTGGCTTTGACGCGGGCTTCGTCCTCGGCCAGACGTGCTCGCTGTGTCGCGATCTCGGCGATGCGGACTGCCAGGTCCTCTCCCCCGGGCTCGAGTTCGATGTGCTGCTCGATCTCGACATCGGCGAGGGCCACTCCGGTTTCGAGGGCGATCAGCTCTTTCGCCGCGGTGGGGACATCGTCGATGCGACGGGCCTGAGTGAGGGCGTCGAGTTCGGGGACGGCGATCATCCACCACTTGCCGTCTCGGGTCACCGACACCGTGTAGGTCTTGTTCACTGCTGCGCCTCCTTCATGGCTGCGAGGATCTTGCGGTAGACGCCGGGCGAGATCGTCCGGTGCCCATCGGGCACAGTCACTTTGACTGCGCCATCGGCCGAGACCCACGTACTGTGCGAGCCGACCGTGCGGACCGAAGTGAACCCAGCCGCCTTGAGGGCCTTGACCACTTTCCGCGTGGGCCGCTCGGTAACCATGACTTTAGTCTAGTTCATTGGACACTTTCTAGTCAAGTCGACTAGACGAAATATGGCCGAGTAGCGGTGCTGTGGTCGACACGGAGGAAGTGCCTATTCCATATTTCCTCATCTGGTGTATCTGCCTGCGAATTCGGTCCGGTTAGGGTGGTCATCGACAGCAATGTGTTTCCATTCGAGAGAGGCCGCATCGAACCGTGGCGAAAAAAGTATTCACTCAATTGGTCGACGATATCGACGGCTCGGTCATCGACGACGAATCAGGCGAGACGATCGAATTCTCCGTCAGTGGTGTCGACTACCTCGTTGACCTGAAGGCGAAGAACGCCAGCGAGTTTCACCGGAAGATCGGCTACTACATCGAGCACGCAACCCGGGTCGGCGGGCGTAAGCGTCGACACTCCCCCACCTCCACGCCTCCATCTGCTGCACCCTCGAACAGCGGGGCCACACGTGATCCGGCTCAGACCAGAGCGATCCGGCAATGGGCCGCAGACAATGGTTACGAAATCAACGATCGCGGCCGCATTCCCGCTGCGATCGAAGAAGCGTTCAACGCTGCACACTGACGTATTCGGCCTCGTCGGTCGGTTTTCTCCTCTGCCCTACACCAACCGGCCTCCCGATTTGCTCACGAAACGACTGCGCGAGATCAAAGCCAGGCCGTGCGTGCGCTGCGGGCATGTGTGCCGGGATCCTGTTCTGCGCAGGCAAGACTCTCTGATCTTTGGTTCGAGTTCGAGTTAGCGGACGGCAGTGGTAACCGGATCGAGAAGGAACAGGCACTGCTGCTCCACGTAGCGGTCGACCTCCGCCGTGACGCCAAGGTTCGTTCCGACGCCAATAGTGTCTGGCACCGAGCCGATCCAGTTGAGGTCGTAGCTGGTGTTCTCATCACGGAACTGGAAACTTGGCCCGGGCTGCGAGAAGGTTTCGCTGAAGTCGCCGGCGTTGATGAGGATGTCGTATCTGGTACTCGCGCCCTCGTGAGGTCCCATCGCGACGATGCTGCCCGGGAACGAGATTGTCTGACCTCGATGAGCCGCAGCGAACGCTGCGATGTCAGGCGAGCAAGTGTCGGTCAATGCGAGCAGGGCCGCGAACTCCGGACTGTTCTCCGACGTGAGAACAACGTCGTCAGGCAACGGCGATGGTGTAGGCGTCGCCGTGGCCATCGATTCCGGGGACGGTTGCTCGTTCGGGGCCGCTACCTCACTGGGCGCAGGACTGGCAGTTTCCGCAGGGCCGGTATCTCTTTCGCCGATAATGCCGATGGTGAAGATGACCGCGAGCGCAAGCGCGAACACGCCGCCACCGACAATCAAAAGGCCCCGACGAGACTTGGGTGCCGGGCGTCGGAACGTGATCTCCGTCCGGATCTTCGCGGGTACCTGAGAGACAACCTCCCAGCCTTCACTTTCCCACTTTTCGATGGTCCGCGACTCCATGCCGCGAACCGCGCGGACCGTCATAGTCTCATAAGTGATTTCGGTGTCCGTTGTCATGCGTCAGCTCCAAGATCTTCGCCGGAACGTCACCGGACTCGCGAGGACCCTACCGAACGACAACGCTGAAGTGACCGGCGGCACTGAGGACTCGGTGCAACCGTGTCGAGTGGAATAGGTCTCAGCTTCGCCAGCAGAAGTGTGCGCGTCGCAGTGGCTCGATTCTCGGTCAGCGACTTGAACCTACGAAGTCACGACCGGTGTCCATCCGGGCGTACTCGTCGTCGACTCGGTCGTCCGTGCCCGCTTCATCGATGCCTGGGCTCTGGCCTTGGCCGGGGTCGGTGGTGTGCGTGTGGTTGGCTGCGAGGGGGGTTGCGGTGCTGCGTTCGCTGGCGATGTTCTGCTGGACCTGTGTCCAGGTCTTGATGTGTCGAGAGACGGTCGAGGTGTGCAGCTCGAGGTGGCGGGCGATGTCACTCAACGACCAGTCGGGGTGCGCGAGGTAGAGGTCGACGCTGGTCCACACGGCGGGCTTGAGCAGGCCGTTATCGAGGTCCTCGTCTATCCCGGCGAGCGCCGATCCTGCTGTTGCGCTGTACTGTTCGCTCTCCACGCGATCGATTGGGTATTCGATGCGAACTGTCTCGGTGGCCGTATCGAAGGATTGGGGGGTCTCGATCGTGGTTGCGGCACGGCGGCGGGGTGCGCGGAGCACGACAGCGACGATCTCGCTCATCGTGAGGACCATCGCGGGCGCTAATGCTGCTATTGCCGCTGCGACGGCGGCGTTGAGGACGGTTGCGGTCAGGACGGCGTGATAGGCGTTGCCTGCGATGGACAGGATCGCCGAGACGGTCAGCACTGCCACGACGAGTCGCCGGCCTCTTTTGGTGGCGGCGTCGGTGTGTTGAGAGAGGGCGATCCGGATGACGGCGGCGGCGAGGATCGGGCCGTCGAGAGCGACGGGGATGACCCAGGCATCGGCCGGGTGGATGCCGGCCATGACGGCGAGGTCGAGCAGGGTGGAGAAGGAGAGCTTGAAGGATGCTGCGCCGACGACGATGGCGATGGCCAGGCCGGTGATCAGGGCACCGGTCAGGACGCGGGGGTGGATGTCGAGGGTGTCCTCGCTGGTGGGGTCGTGGTCGGGGGTATTAGCGTTGTTCATTGATCGCAGGTCCGTTCTGTGATCGACCGGCCCCGGCGGTGTTGGAGCACTGTCGGGGCCTTCGCGGTCGGATGATGTAATTCGGTGTGGCCACAGGTGCGCGAGGAGATCGCAGATCTCTGCGCTTCTGTTGCGCGGTCGGGGAAATGGACGTCGCGGCCGAAGTCATTGCATTACAACCGCTTCGGCGGGTGGGGTCTACCGCCTGGGCCGAGCAGGGCCAGCAGCCTTGGCATCGGCGGCGGTCCAGCCGTGCACGCCGGCTGGGCGGCACTCGTCGTGATAGACCGGATCGGCCGGCACCGAATTCGCTGGAGTCTCGGAGTGCCACTGGTCGCACCAGGCGCACTGTGCGACCACCCGTTCGGCGGTCATGAAGTCGCCTCGGCGGCAAGGCCGAACTGAGCGCCACCGGTCGTGTCGGTGGTGTGGCGATTGGCGTGGGTGCTCATTGTGTGTCAGCTCCTGGCGGTTGTGGCGCGGGGTGTGGGTGCTCCGTCGCGTTGCTCGCGGGCCCGAATGAGGGCTGCGTAGACGGCTGATCGGCTCAGGCCGTACAGCTCCATGAGTTTCACGGCACCGAACTCGCCGGATTCGTAGTCCTTGAGGATACGTTCGTGTTGCAGTGCAGTGAGTTTGGGCTTGCGTCCGGTCATCCGGCCCTGCTCTTTGGCGATCGCGACGCCCTCACGGGTGCGTGCGCGAGTCAGGTCGGCCTCGAACTCGGCCATCGCGCCGAGAACAGTGAAGAACATCTTGCTCGACGGATCACCTGGACTGTAGACCTGGCCACCGTAGATCAACCGTGCACCTTTGGCATCGAGCTCGGTGACGATCGCATTGAGGTCGGTCACCGACCGACCGAGTCTGTCGAGCTTGGTGACCACCAAAGTGTCCCCCTCCCCCACTGCCGCGAGAGCTTCGGTGAGACCGGGCCGCTCGCGATTGCGCCCGGTGTATCCGCGGTCGGTGTAGATGTTGCCGGTGTCGACGCCCATCTTGCGAAGGGCTGTGCGCTGCGCTCGTAGATCCTGTCCTCGTGTGGAGCATCGGGCGTACCCGATCAGGTTTTCGTCCACCTGAAGCCCTTCGTCTCGGAATCTGCGATCAAACTGGGATTACTTACAACACTATCTATCAAGACACCGACAAGCTGGTCCGAGCGTCGATGTGTCAGTTTCAGAAGACGACTGCATTGTTTCAGAAGTGGACTGCACTACCCGCCTTTCAAACGATCGCGAGCGCGTCTCGTTCTACCCGTGCGAGGGTGAAGTTGTCGTGCAGGGCGGGACCGTACTCTCGGGCACCCGACGACCATCGGACGCGTTTCGGGCCGGCAGGCCTGCGGCACCGACAGTCAGATCACGGTCAGATAGATCAATGCGACCCTGAAAATAGTTCGGGCACCCGAACTTCGCAAACGGGGGTTGGCGACACTCCACACTTACCTCAGATAGGCAACACGACGGCAGTGACGAATTCGTTGCGTATCCAGGCGATGAACAGCCCCCATGCGCCTGTCAGGAGCGCGACGCCGACGGCGATCATGATGATGCCGCCCGCTGTCTTGATCTTCTGGGAGTTCCTCCGAAGCCACCCGACGCTGCGCATCGCCGAACTCGAGCCGAACGCAAGGACGACGAACGGCAGGCCCAGTCCCAGACAGTAGGCGACGATGAGAGTGACCCCGCGCGCTGCGGTTGCACCTTCGGTGCCTGCCGCAACGGAGATCACTCCTGCCAGAGTCGGACCCAAACATGGTGTCCAACCGAGAGCGAACACACCACCGAGTAGCGGTGCGCCCGCGAGCGAGGAGATCTGTTGGGGTGCGAATCGGGTGTCGCGTTGAAGGGTGGGAATCAACCCGATGAAGGCCGCACCCATGATGATGGTGATGACGCCGCCGATGCGTTGGAGTACTTGCTCGTTGATGCGCAGTGTGCCGATGACTCCGAAGATCGAGGCTGTGGCGAGGACGAAGACGATCGTGAATCCGGCGACGAACAACGACGCGGCGCCGGCCACACGCCACCGGCGTGCCAGCGGCGCCGAGGGCGCTGTGCTGTTCGGGGTTTCGAGCGATCGGGCATCGGCACCGGCGATGCCCGCCAGGTAGGACAGGTAACCCGGAACCAGCGGCACGACGCATGGGGAAGCGAACGAGACCAGTCCGGCGAGCATGCATGCACCGATCGCCAGCACCAAAGGGCCGCTCGATGCGGCGTTCTGAAATGTCGACCCGATGTCTTGGGCGAGAAGGGTCATTCGGCCGCTATCCGTTCGACGACGGGAAGGAGGTCTTCGGTGAGCAGGGCGCGCATGAAGACCGCCGCCACTCGATGCTGGCGATCGAGTACCAGCGTCGAGGGAATCACGCTGGTCGGGTAATTCCCGCCGAGTGCGATCAGCGTCCGCATCGAGGGGTCGTAGATCGAGGGGTAGGAGACGTTGTTGTCGACGACGAAGTCCTGCGCCTTGTCCTTCTGCGGATCTCGAACATTGATGCCGAGGAACTGCACACCGCGCTGGCGGGTGGATTCGTAGACCTCTTCGAGGTCGTCGGCTTCGCCGCGGCAGGGGCCACACCATTGACCCCAGAGATTGATCACCACTACCTCACCGTCGTAGTCCGACAGAGCGGTGTTTCTGCCCTCCTCCATCAGGTCGGGACCTGCGAGTTCGCCGATGATTCCCCGTGTTTCGGGCGGATCGTAAAAAATGTCGGTTTGGCCACCGGGTGCTACGAAGTCGAAGCTACCGCCGGTCGAGGCGGCGTCGGCACCGACGGAGCATCCGGAGCTCACCACTACGATGGCAAGGATCGATGCTAGTGCCGCGGCAGGCATCGAGACCTGGTGGCGTGTACGTACCCACGTATCTCGGCGACGTCTCATGAGGTGAAATCCTTTACTGCAGTGCGGATCTGATCCGTTGTCTCGAACACCGTGGGGTCGGTCAGACGCACGATGTCCCCGCCCGGTGTGAGGAGGAAGCTCAGGGGCAGAACCGGTGGAGCCGACAGCGCGTTCTGGACGTCGCCGTCGTCGATGTAGTTGGGGTACCGAATGCCTAGTTCCGTGAGCAGCGCGGCCGCATCCTCGGGTCGGTCCTCGACGTCGATTCCGACGACCCGGATCGCGTCGGGTTCGGCGGCGTAGCTGTCGAGTACAGGCATTTCTGTGCGGCACGGGGCGCACCAGGAGGCCCAGAGATTGATCAGAGTCATCTCACCGCCCAGAGCGTCGGCGAGGTCGACTTCGGCGTCGTCGCCGATGCAGCTCGCCGTCACCCCGGCAAGTGGTCCGCGGCGTCCGGGCACCGGAACCGGGCACGGCGACATTGCTGGGTCCGCGGTGGCGGTGGCGGTGCCGGGGTGGGGCGGGCTGGACGGTGTGGGTCCGACCGGCACGATGGTGTTCGTGACGGATGCTCGATCGTCGGCGCTGGACCGGGGCCACAGTGCGACGATCGATGCGACAACAACTATGAGCATGACAATCGACCAGCCGCGCGTCATCGGCCCGACCTTCTCTTTTCAGAGCGCGGCAGAGGGGCCGACGGTTCGTGGCGGGTCATAGCAGCGTGGACCAGTACGGCCAGAAGCGTTGTGCGATCAGGGTGATCAGGGCGAGAAACCACACGGTCAGCGGGATGGAGTGATTGCCGAGCACAGCGTCGGACCACTGCCGGAGAGCGGGTGTGGACCCGGCGCGGTGAAGGTTCCGCAAGGTGACGTACCAGAATATCGGGACGGTGACTGCCCACACTGCCATGCAGTACGGGCACAGGGCGCCGATCTCGTAGAGGCTCTGTCCGATCAGCCAGTGTACGAAAACTGCGGCGGCAGTGACACCGACCTGCAGTGCACCCCAGAACCACTGCGCGAACACAGCACCGGAGACAAGGCCGGCACCTACTGCTGCCACGACGGCGAAGCCTGCGATCCCGAGGAGGGAATTGGGGAATCCGAACACCGACGCCTGATCGGTGTTCATCACCGATCCGCAGTTGAGTACCGGGTTGATGCTGCATGTCGGGGCGTAGGCAGGATCGAGGGCAAGAGCAAACTTTTCCGCCGTGAGTACGAATGCGGCGGTCAGTCCGATCAGCCCTCCCACCAGCAGAACCCAGGGCAGGCTCCGATCGAAAGGCCCGCCCTGACGGGGTCCGGTGGCAGCCGTGGGGTCAGCCGAGTGCAGCGTCGAGGGCATCGGCGAGGTCTCCGTAGGTGGTGGGCTCGATTTTGGTGCCGTTGAGGAAGAAGGTCGGGGTGCCTTGCACGCCGAGCGCTATCCCGTCCGCGACGTCGGCTTCGATGCGGTCGAGTGTCGCAGGGTCGGTGTAGGCGGCATCGAAGGCGCTCATGTCCAGTCCCTGCTCGACTGCGAAACTGCGAAACAGCTCGTCCTGGGGAACCTGCTGCTCACCCCACTGCGCCTGCGTCTCGTACATCCGCTGATACATCGCCTCGAAGCCGCCTTGCTGGGCTGCAGCTTCGACTGCTCGCGCCGCGCGTTCGGCATTGAAGTGCGAGGTGATGGGAAAGTAGCGGGCCACGAAGCTCACCCGGTCGCCGTACTCTTCCCGCAGTTGTTCGATCGCCGGGTAGGCCGACCGGCAGGCCTCGCATTCGAAGTCGAGGAACTCCACGAACGTGACCCGGCCGTCGGGCACCGAGTTCAATCGATGACTGTTCTCGCGCACCGCGATCGAAGCCGGGTCGATGGCAGCCTGCTCAGCGGCCGCGGCGTCCGGTGACCCCGATCTGTCCACCACCAGAAACAGAGCCAACGCGGCGGCGAACACGACCACCAGGGACAAGGAAATCTTCAATGCTCGGCTCATGCAGCTACCTTCTCGATTCGTTGCGGGTCCCCAGCGTCTTCCTCGTCCGCCGCCGATGCCCGGAGTTGTTCGAGATCCAGAAAACGAACGACGCGAGAGCTACCGCGAGAGCGGCGATCAGAACAATCGAGACCTTGACGGACCGGCCCCACCCATTCCTCCGGACGATGCGTGAAGCGTAGGCGTGAGCCTGAAGTCGAAATACTACGACCCATAGTAGTTGTGGGCATCGGATCGTTCGCCGCAGGGCGTGTCACTTCGTCCCGCCCCTGCCGCTCGAATCGTCCACGAGCGATCATACTGCCATACGGTGCTATCATCGGTGCATGACGATCAATAGAGGGGCGTGTCCGGTCGGCCGCACCGGGTCTACGGTCGATGCCGCAGTGGCGTTGTTCCACAGCCTTTCCGATGCCACTAGGTTGGCTATCGTGCGCCGACTCGCCGATGGGGAATCGCGTGTAGCAGACCTGGTGAGCGAGCTGGGGCTGGCCCAGTCGACGGTGTCGGCGCACATGGCGTGCCTGCGCGACTGCGGGTTGGTGATCGGTCGCCCCGAAGGGCGGCAGGTCTTCTATTCACTCGCCCGACCGGAACTGTTGGATCTGCTCGCCTCGGCAGAAACCCTCCTCACCGCCACCGGGAACGCGGTGACACTGTGTCCCAACTACGGCACGGACTCCGCCGGAGCGGCGGTGACCGGATGAGCGACGCGTGCGGCTGCGACCACGACGAGCCCCGCCCGGGCGGCGACGACGAGCAGGAACCCGACAGGTTGTGGCAGATCACCGAGATCCGAGCCGCGGCTGTCGCTGGCGCTCTGCTGGCGGCCGGACTGACCATTGGCTGGACCGGCGGTCCCGATGGTCTCACTCTGGTACTCGAATCGGTCGCGTTGATCGTCGCCGGCTACACCTTCGTACCGTCGACCCTGAAGCGGCTCGCCCGCGGCAAGATCGGCGTCGGCACCCTCATGACCATCGCGGCGGTCGGCGCCGTGATCCTCGGTGAGGTCGGCGAGGCTGCGATGCTCGCGTTCCTGTTCGCCATCAGCGAAGGCCTCGAGGAGTACGCGGTCGCCCGCACCCGGCGAGGTCTGCGGGCGCTGCTGTCGTTGGTTCCCGACACCGCCACCGTCCGACGAGATGGTCGAGAACAGGTGGTGTCGCCGACCGAGTTGACGGTCGGCGAGATCATGATCGTCAAGCCCGGCGAGCGCATCGCCACCGACGGCACGATCCGCAGTGGCAACACCGCGCTCGATACCTCGGCGATCACCGGCGAATCGGTGCCCGTCGAGGCAGGGCCCGGCGATGAGGTGTACGCCGGGTCCATCAACGGAACCGGGGTTTTCGAGGTCGAGGTGTCCGCGCGCGCCGAGGACAACTCGCTGGCCAAGATCGTCCGGATCGTCGAGGCCGAGCAGTCCCGCAAGGGCGAGGCGCAGCGACTGGCCGATACGATCGCCAAACCCTTGGTGCCCGCGATCATGGTCGCCGCGGCCCTCATCGCCGCTGTAGGCAGCCTCCTCGGCGACCCACGGATATGGATCGAACGCGCACTGGTCGTCCTCGTCGCTGCCTCACCGTGCGCCTTGGCCATCGCCGTCCCGGTCACCGTCGTCGCTGCGATCGGCGCTGCCAGCAAACTCGGTGTCCTGGTCAAGGGCGGCGCAGCACTGGAAGCCCTCGGCCGCATCCGCGGAATCGCACTGGACAAGACCGGCACCCTGACCCGCAACAAGCCGGTCGTCATCGACGTCGCCACCGTGAACGGCGCGACCCGCGAACAGGTCCTCGCGGTGGCCGCGGCGCTCGAGGTGCGCAGCGAGCACCCCCTGGCCGCGGCGATCCTCGCCGCCGTCGACGACCACACCCCCGCCGAGGACGTCGAGTCCGTCACCGGCGCCGGCCTCACCGGCCGCCTGCGCGGTTCCGACGTCCGGCTCGGACGGCCGGGCTGGATCGAGCCCGGCCCGCTGGCGGCGGAGGTGGAACGGATGCAGCGCGCCGGAGCCACCGCCGTGCTCATCGAGCAGGACGGCCGAACACTCGGCGCGATCGCGGTCCGCGACGAACTGCGACCCGAAGCCGCGGAGGTCGTCGCCGGTCTCCGCCGTGACGGATACCACGTCGCGATGCTGACCGGGGACAACGAACGCACCGCCCGAGCGTTGGCCGCCGATGTCGGCATCGAGGAGGTCCATGCGGACCTGCGACCGGAGGACAAGGCAGCCATCATCAGCGACCTGAAGGTCCGACGGTCGACCGCGATGGTCGGCGACGGTGTCAACGACGCCCCCGCACTGGCCACCGCCGACCTCGGTATCGCCATGGGAGCCATGGGAACCGACGTGGCCATCGAAACCGCCGACGTCGCCCTGATGGGCGAGGACCTCCGGCATCTGCCACACGCCTTGGCCCACGCACGCCGATCTCGGCGCATCATGCTGCAGAACGTCGGGCTGTCTCTGGCGATCATCACCGTTCTGATGCCGCTCGCCCTGTTCGGGATTCTGGGCCTGGCAGCAGTGGTTCTGGTGCACGAACTCGCCGAGATCGTGGTCATCGCCAACGGAGTCCGGGCAGGCCGCGCCCACCCCCTGACCACCGGACCGGCACCCGCATCGGCCCCGACGGCAGCCGAGGCCCGCATATGAGCGCCGACGCAGCCCCGGGCATCTCGGCGCCACGGTCCCGGCGGACCCTGACGATCGTCGCCGTCGTACTCATCGGCGTCGCACTCGCGGGCGACCCCGTCGCCCGCCGCGCACTCTCCGACGGCCGCATCGTCGAGCTAGGCGTGCTGCAACTGAAGTTGGCCTACAACAGTGGTGTCGCCTTCAGCGTCGGGAACCAACTGCCGCCGTGGGTCATCATCGCGGTCACCGCCATCATCACCGTCGGCATCGGTGTGTACGCGTGGCGCACTGTCCCCACCGGCTCACCGTTGGGGACTGTGGGACTGTCGGCGATCGTCGCCGGCGCCGCCGCCAACGTGATCGACCGCACCGTCGACGGTCGCGTCACGGACTACTTCCACACCGGCTGGTGGCCCACCTTCAATCTCGCCGACACCTACCTCACCTGTGGTGTCGTACTGGTCATCGGCTCCATACTCTGGGAGGAAGCGGCCCTTACTCGTACCGCGCACGCGCAGGAAAAATCCGGATGACCGCCTCGCGGCCTCGCAGCCGATCCACCTCTACCGCGGTCCAGCCCTCCGGACACGACGTTCAGCCGCCCCGCCGTGGCCGCTCGGTGCGGGAGTGATCACCACCATCGCCGCGGCGGTCGCGATGTTCGCCGGCACCAACATCGACGACATCGTCGTGCTGACCGTGCTGTTCGTCGCCTCCGCCAGCCAGGGGCGGCCGCGGGCATGGCAGATCGTTGCCGGCCAGTACGCCGGCCTGATCACCCTCGTCGCGATCAGTGTCGTCGCTGCCCTGGGATTGGTGATCGTCCCGGAGGACTGGGTCGGGTTACTGGGGTTGCTGCCCCTGTCGTTGGGTGTCTGGGGCCTGATCCGCGGCCTGCGCAGCGGCGACGAGGACGAGGCCCCGGTGGTGGCAACAGGGATGGTCGGTGTCGCCGCCATCACCATCGCCAACGGAGCCGACAACATCGCCGTCTACACCCCGGTCTTCCGCACGCTCGGTGCGCCACAGACCGCGGTCACCATCGCCGTGTTCCTGATCTGCGTGGGAATCTGGTGCTACGCAGGCAGACTGTTGGGCACTCGCAGAAAGGTCGTCGACACTCTCGAACGGGTCGAGCACTGGCTCGTACCCGTGGTGTTCATCGTCCTGGGTGCGATCATCCTGCTCGAATCCGGTGTCCTCGGCCGGCTCATCGTCGCCGCGTCATGACCGACGTCTGTTCGCCCGGCAACTCCAGCGGCAGCGGCATCGATCGCCGCAATCACACCGTCCCAGGCGCTGCGGGCGGGTACCGGACTGCGAGACCGCGTCGGAGCGGTCCCCGGATCAACCGGCTCGTACGAGCGTGGGCGCAGTAAAGCGGCGTCAGCGCCGCCAGCGAAAATCTCATCGTTCTCGACCGCGATGATCGCGGTCGCGGCGGCGGTCAGTACTGCTGCTTGTTCTTCCCAGCGCAGGTCCTCGAACGGAACCCACGATGTTCGGAGCGGGCGAGAACGGCCGGTGGATTTCCAGATCGCGCTGAGTGGCTTTGCCCACCATCCGGTGCGGACCAGAGGTGTTGATACTTCGTCGACGACGGTGCGCAGCAGCCTGAACCACACTGCTGCATGAACACGGCCCGCGCCGAGCTCGACCGACCCGCACGTCAACGCGGTGACGCTGCGTCTGTCGATTTCTGCGACGGCCGCCGCGACCGGTATCGGTGGTGCGTGCTCGTCCGAGCCTGCTGGTGTCCTGTCCCAGAAGACAAGTCTGCCGGGTACGACGCTGCAGAATTCGAGCCGGCAGAGATGCTTGGTGCAGCTGGTCAGCATCGGGTATTGCTGAGCCATCATGACCGCGATGTCGGCGTGTGTGTCGAGGGTGTCGATGCACAGAGGGCATGCCCGTGTAGTCAGCGTGCTTACCCAGGGAAGCCATGTGCCGGCGGGCGGTGCGCGTCGACGTCGATCGGCCATCGCCAGACCCGCCGGTAGTAGGACAGAGAACTGGTGGACGTAGGTGTCGAAGTCGCACTCGGTGGGGTCGGTGCTGTCGAGCAGCCAGGGCGTGCAGCCCGCCAACGTCATTTCCCGCAGCCGTTCCGCCGTACAGGTGCTCCTCTGGGCAAGCGCCGATAGCACCGGCTCGGGTGTGTGCCGGTCCAGGTCCACGCTCGAGGTGTCGACACCGAGCCCGTCGAGAAGGTCCGCTGTATTGATCAACGAATACAGTGCGCTGGTCCGGGCCAGCCACGACATCAGAGTCTCGCCAGGTAGTGGTTGCGGGCGCAGCGGCCACGGCGGATGCGCACTGTGGTCGAGCGCTGTGTGCGCTGCAGGGGCATCGGCTGGTGTCATGCCAGGTGCCGTTCGAAGTGGCGGCGGCGTTCGGTGGGCCCGAAGTAGGCGGTTTGGGTCAACACCTGTGAGGTGATCGCTTCCTCTCCGGCTTCTATTGCGGTCACTGCGGCCGCGGTCAACAGCGTGGCCAGTTCGCCGATGGTGCCCTCACACCGGGTGAGGAGGTAATCGGTCATCTCCGCCGATGTCAGGTACGAGGGCGCACGCAACGGGAAGCTGGCGGTGAAGCTCGCCAGCAGGGAGCGGGTGTCGGTGTCGTTGGTCCAGATCGGCAGCGTCATGGGGTGAAAACGGTTTTCCAACTGTGCATCACTGCGGATCGCGAGGTACGCCTCTCGGGTACCGACTCCGACGAGAGGGATCCGCAGCTCGTTGCCCAGAAACCGCAACAGGTTCAGAAATTCTCGGCGCACGTTGTCGCGACCGGCGAGAACATTATGGAGCTCGTCGATGATCAGCATCCGAACCCCGGTTGCTCGCAACAGCGTCACCGCTTGCTGTTCTAGTTCGTGAACGCGGCTTCGCGGGCGCATCGGCGTTCCGAGGGCAGCGAGCATCGCCAGGTAGAACCGTCCGGGTGCTGGGTCCGGAGGCATCTGCATACACAACACCGGTATGTGCTCACGGTCGGGCAAGCTGACAGCGGGGTGCGCACGCCGGAACTTCTCAACGATCATCGACTTGCCGTTGTTCGTCGGTCCGATCAAAAGCATGTTCGGCATTCGTTGTCGATCCGGCCACCCCAGCAACGTCTCGAGGTGCACGATGACCGACTGTGCACGCGGATACCCGATCCACCGTTCGGTGCGAATGTGCCTGATGCGTTGTGCAGCAGGCAGAATCGCGATCGATCTGACCGAACTTCGTAGGTGGGTGAGGTCCGCGCGATCAACGTCGATTTCGTCGTCGCTACGGTCGCTATCGTCGCCTTCGGGAGCGCTGCGGGCGTCGTTGTTCACCGATTCACCATTCTTCGATGTCGTCGAAGATCGGAACCGACACGTCGTCGGTGCCTGGATCGTGCTCGGGCGGGCTCTGCGTGTTCGGTGATGTGGTGACGCTGCTCAGATGAGAACGGCGAGTGCGATTACGTCGGGCTCGTTTGGTGTCCCGCTCTGCCGACGTGGCTACCTGACGCATCTTCTCGATCATCGCGAACAGAGCGTGTTCATCAATGCTCGCTCGGCCGTGCTCTCGAAGACGCACCACCGCTGCTCGGTGTTCCCACGATGTCACCGCCGGATGCGACATCGTCCGGTACGGCACCTCGACATACCCGCTGCCGCTGTCGGGGTCCAGGACCCACACCCTGCTCAGATCTCGTGGATCACGTCGGATCACGAACTGACCCAACTTCTCTCGTCGAGCGATCCATGGTTTCAAGGCATTGGAGAAGTACTGGATGTGGTCGATGACGAACCCCGTCCGAGTCAGGCGGCGCCGCATGACCGGAAGGAAGTCCACCAGGAATGCGGTCTC
>NZ_JBEYIW010000020.1:0-80001 GCF_040636045.1 Rhodococcus sp. NPDC006774
CTGATCCTCGGTAAGTGAACTCCGTACACGCATACACACGCTCCCCAGTAGTCGGAACTGAATTCCTCAGTCCAACTTCTGGGGAGCGGTGCACACACGTCTCGGCGGTGCAATGGACCATTCACGCGTTCAGGGGTCCGGCAGGCGAACGGGTAACTAGTCCTTGACCTTCGCCATGGCGAGGACGTCCAGGCGCTTGTCCAGTTCGGCCTCGCTGAGTTTGTCGCCGATCAGTCCACGGTCGATGACCGTCTGACGGATCGTCTTCTTCTCCTTGAGTGCCTGCTTGGCGACGGCGGCAGCTTCCTCGTAGCCGATCGCGGAATTCAACGGCGTCACGATCGACGGCGAGGACTCGGCGAGGGTCTTGAGGTGCTCGACGTTGGCTTCGAGGCCGACGACGCACTTGTCGGCGAACAGTACCGAGACGTTGGCGAGCAGCTTGAACGATTCGAGCACGTTGCGCGCCATCATCGGGATGTAGACGTTGAGCTCGAATGCGCCCGATGCGCCGCCGAATGCGACTGCGGCGTCGTTGCCGATGACCTGGGCCGCGACCTGCGTAGCAGCCTCGGGCAGAACAGGATTGACCTTGCCGGGCATGATGGAGCTGCCGGGCTGCAGGTCAGGAAGGGCGATCTCGCCGAGTCCGGTGAGCGGTCCCGATCCCATCCAGCGAATGTCGTTGGCAATCTTGGTCAGCGAGACCGCGATGGTGCGCAGTGCGCCCGATGCCTCGACGAGTCCGTCGCGGGCAGCCTGCGCCTCGAACGAATCCTTGGCTGCGGTGAGTGCGTCGATGCCGGTCGACTTGACCAGTTCTGCAACGACTTTCGGGCCGAAGCCGTCGGGTGCGTTGAGGCCGGTGCCGACGGCGGTGCCGCCGATGGGCAGTTCACCGAGGCGCGGCAGGGTGGCCTCGACGCGCTCGATGCCGGCCTCGATCTGACGGGCGTAGCCGCCGAATTCCTGACCGAGGGTGACCGGAACGGCATCCATCAGGTGGGTGCGGCCGGACTTCACGACGTGCTTCCACTCGGTGGCCTTGACGACAAGTGCCTCGTGCAGGTGACGCAGCGCGGGCACGAGCGACGTGACGGCTGCCTCGGTGGCGGCGACATGAGTAGCCGTCGGGAACGTGTCGTTGGAGGACTGCGACATGTTGACGTGATCGTTGGGGTGCACCTCGACGCCGTTCGCTCTCGCGATCGACGCGATGACCTCGTTGGCGTTCATGTTCGAGCTGGTGCCCGAGCCGGTCTGGAAGACGTCGATCGGGAACTGGTCGTCGTGCTTGCCGTCGGCGATCTCGGTGGCTGCGGCGACGATCGCGTCGGCCAGTGCGCCGTCGAGCAGACCGAGATCCTTGTTGACCTGTGCGCAGGCCGCCTTGAGCAGGCCCATCGCGCGGATCTGGGTGCGCTCGAGCGGGCGGCCCGAGATGGGGAAGTTCTCCACTGCACGCTGCGTCTGGGCACGCCAGAGCGCATCGATGGGAACGCGAACCTCTCCCATGGTGTCGTGCTCGATCCGGAACTGCTGTTCGTTCTCTGTCATTGACCTCTTGCCTCGGTAGGGGAGCGGAAACTTCGTCGAGCGGACGGTCAGAAGGACGGGATGGCGCCGGAGGTGTCGCCGTCGAAGTCGATGGTCGAGTACTCCTTGAGCTTGTTGAGCTGGTGGTACGCGTCGATCATGCGAACGGTGCCGGACTTCGAGCGCATCACGATGGACTGCGTGTGTGCGCCTCCGCCCGAGTAGCGGACGCCCTGGAGCAGGTCTCCGTCGGTGACGCCGGTCGCGGTGAAGAAGACGTTCTCGCCCGAGACCAGGTCTTCGGTGGACAGGACGCGATCGAGATCGTGCCCGGCGTCGATGGCCTTCTGGCGTTCGTCGTCGTCGGTCGGAGCCAGCATGCCCTGGTGCGCGCCACCCATGCAGCGCATGGCGGCCGCCGCGATGATGCCCTCGGGAGTTCCGCCGGTACCCATCAGGATGTCGATGGGTGAGGTGGGCCGAGCGGCGGCGATGGCACCGGCGACGTCGCCGTCGGAGATCAGTCGAATGCGAGCGCCGGTATCGCGCACCTGCTGGATCAGCTCGGCGTGCCGGGGCCGGTCGAGGATGCACACCGTGACGTCGGAGGTCGATCCCTTCTTGATCTTGGCGACGCGGGCGATGTTCTCCGCGACCGGTGCGGTGATGTCGATGACGTCTGCGAAGTCGGGTCCGACGGCGATCTTCCTCATGTAGAAGACGGCGGACGGGTCGAACATCGCGCCGCGCTCGGCGACGGCGAGAACCGAGATGGCGTTGGGCATGCCCTTGGCCATCAGCGTGGTGCCGTCGACGGGATCGACGGCGAAGTCGACCTCGGGGCCGTTGCCGTTGCCGACCTGCTCGCCGTTGTAGAGCATCGGCGCTTCGTCCTTCTCGCCCTCGCCGATGACGACGACGCCACGCATCGAGACCGAGCTGACCAACTGACGCATGGCGTCGACCGCAGCACCGTCGCCACCTTCCTTGTCGCCGCGACCGACCCAGCGACCCGAGGCGAGCGCACCGGCCTCGGTGACGCGTACGAGTTCGAGTGCGAGGTTGCGATCTGGCGCCATGGCGCGAGTGGACTCGGTGCTGGCCGTCATCGGTTTGTAGCCTCCTGGTTGGTGGGGTGTTACCCAGGCGCGATTATCTCACTTCTGTGATGCCCGCGGTGGGGTCGGGTCGGGTGTGAGGCACGCGCCGACCGAGCACTGCCGCGCACAGGGGATACTGGTGAGGTGGCAAACAGCAAACCTCGGATTCTCAACAACAGCCGCGACATGGTCTGGTCGCTCATTCCGCTGGTCATCGCATGTTTGCTGATTGCGGGTATCGCCAGTCAGTGCTCACTGAGCCCCGGCGGGCCCAAGCAGGGGCCCATTCCGAACTTCGACATCGACACCGCGTTGCAGTACGACGCATCGCAGATCGGCTTTCCGGTGCGCAACCCGGTCGTTCCCGAGGACTGGACGCCGAATTCGGGCAGTAGCGCAACGATCTCGGGCGACAACGGCGGACCGGTGTCGACTGTCGGATACATCACCGGATCGGGTGCGTATCTCCAACTGACCCAGACCAGCGCCGTCGAGGACGTGTTGGTTCCCTTCGTGGCAGGCGACGAGACGGTGTACGCGTCGGGTGCGCAGAACGTGTCGGGCCGAGATTGGGTGGTCTACGGCGAAGAGGGTTCGCGGACCTACTGGGTCTCGGACTTCGGCGACGTGCGAATCCTGCTGGGCGGTACCGCCACCACAGAGGAATTCACCACGCTCGCACAGGCACTCGAGGTCACCGAACCGCTCGCGCCCTAGCTGTCCTTCTCGGTGCTCGCGAGCGCGGTCTCGATACGTTTGCGGGCACCGGCGAGTTGCTCCTCGCAGCGAGTGGCCAGCTGCTCTCCCCGCTCCCACAGGGCCAGGGAGGCGTCGAGATCGAGTCCGCCCTGCTCGAGGATCTTCACCACGCCCACGAGTTCGTCGCGGGCCTCTTCGTAGCCCAATTCCGATACCGGCTTGTCGTTCTCGCTCATCCGTACTCCTTCTGTCATCTGACCCGTCCCATGACTGCGGCGGTGACGGCACCGTCGGCCACCCGCACTCTGATCTGTGTACCCGGTGGCGCGTCCTCGACCGAACGCAGTACCTCGGGATCCGAACCCGCAACCACCCGCTGTACGACGGCATAGCCCCGAGCCAGTGTGGCAGCCGGTCCCAACGTCGACAGCCGCGCCCGAAGATGTTCGACGAGTGTGTCCTGGGTGGTGAGTTCGCGTTGCACGTCGCGTCGGGCGGCGTCGAGGAGGCGTCGAACCTCCTCGCGACGTTGCTCGAGCGAGGCCAGTGGATCTGCCAGCACCGGCCGGTGTCGGAGCATGTCCAATCCGCGCGCCTCGCGCTCGACCCAATTACGCAGCGCTGCAGCGCTTCTCGACCTCAGTTCCGAGACGAGGGCTTGTTCGGCGACGGCGTCGGGCACCACGAGTTTGGCGGCATCGGTAGGGGTTGCGGCCCGCAGATCCGCGACGTGATCGCTGAGCGGGCTGTCGGGCTCGTGGCCGATGGCACTGACGATCGGCGTGGTCGCCCGAGAGATGGCGCGACACAGAGCCTCATCCGAGAACGGCAGCAGGTCCTCGACGCTACCGCCGCCGCGGGCGAGGATGATGACGTCGACGCCGGGGTCGTCGTTCAGATCCTTCAGTGCGTCCAGAATCGCCGGCACCGACTGCGGGCCCTGGACCGGAGTGTTGCGAACCTCGAATCGGACCGCAGGCCAACGCCTCTGGGCGACGGTGAGTACGTCCTTCTCGGCCGCGCTGGCGCGAGCGGTGATCAAGCCGATGGTGCCCGGCAGGAACGGCAGCGGACGCTTGAGGCGTGGGTCGAACAAGCCCTCGGCGGCGAGCAGGGCTCTGAGCCGCTCGATGCGGGCGAGGAGTTCGCCGACCCCCACCGCACGAATATCCGTGGCGCGCAGCGAGATCGTTCCCCTACCGGTGAAGAACGACAGCTTTCCGTAGAGGATGACGCGCGCACCCTCGGTCAGCGGAACGGGTGAACGCTCGAGCAACTGCGGCGAACACGTGACCGACAGCGACATGTCGGCCGACGGATCACGCAGCGTCAGAAAGGCAGTCCTGGTGCCGGGGCGAGCATTGATCTGGGTGAGCTGCCCTTCCACCCAGATGGAGCCGAGCTTGTCGATCCAGCCGGCAACCTTCATGGCGACGGTACGCACCGGCCATGGCTGTTCGGCGGTGCTCGCGCCTGGCTGGGTGGGACCGGACTGGGGTGGGGGAGTGCTCACTTGGCCTTGGCGGTGGTGATGCGGTTGGCGAGCATCGTCTGGAAGGGCGCGCGGGAGAGCGTGTCGTTCTCGTAGTCGAGCAGGGTTTCGAGGTCCTCGATCGAGAGCGTGCGCAGTCGGGCGCGCAGCTGTGCAAGGGCAAGGGTGTCGAAGTCGATCATCTCGACGATCTCGGGCTTGTCGGCGGATCGAGCGCGCTTGGCCGAGGTGTCCTGGACCGGCTCGTCCAGCGGAGGCGTCGAGTACAGAGCGAAGCGACCGTTCGCCGCGACCGGCTCGGCCACGGGGGCGTCGGGGACATCGACGTCGTCGGTGATCACGGGGGCGAGGAAGGTGTTCTCGTCTTCGTCCTCGTCGAAGCTGGCCCAGGAGGGCTGCTCCTCGGTCGGGGTGCCGATGACCGGCAGGCTCGCGATGACCAGATCGCCCTTGATGGCCAACGCCGTCACCTGCTGCTGGAATCGCATGCTGCGCGCCAGTGCCTCGCTGACGACCGTCATCGGCAGCATCAGGGCGGAACCGGGAAGCTTGCGAGCCTCTTCCACGACGGTCACGGCGACGCCTGCAGCCACACGCGCTGCAAAGGGGACTCGAGTCATGTGCACCAGACTGCCCGAAACGGTGAACTTTGGGTAGCCGACAGGCTGTACGCCCCTCTTCAGCCGGGGCTGAGGGACGTGGAAAAGAGGCGGGCGAGCTCGGTGCACGTATCCTGGGAAGTATGTCTTCGGCTGTTCCACTGAATCTTGGTATTGCACAGTCCGCCGGTGCGGGTAAGTCCGCCTACGCCGGGGGTAAGCGAGTGCTGCTCGCGGAGCCGCGGGGCTATTGCGCGGGCGTCGATCGCGCGGTCGAGACCGTCGAGAAAGCGCTGGAACAGCACGGTGCGCCGGTGTACGTGCGCAAGGAGATCGTGCACAACCGGCATGTGGTCGAGACTCTGTCCGATCGCGGCGCGGTGTTCGTCGAGGAGACCGACGAGGTTCCCGAGGGATCGCTGCTGGTGTTCTCCGCGCACGGCGTCTCACCCGCCGTGCACACCTCCGCGGCCGAGCGAAACCTGCGCACCATCGACGCCACCTGCCCGTTGGTGACCAAGGTGCACCAGGAAGCCAAGCGCTTCGCCCGAGACGACTACGACATCCTGCTCATCGGTCACGAGGGCCACGAGGAGGTCGAGGGCACCGCAGGCGAGGCTCCCGAACACATTCAGCTGGTGGACGGCCCGGATTCGGTCGACAGCGTCACCGTCCGAGACGAGAACAAGGTCATCTGGCTGTCCCAGACCACGCTGAGCGTCGACGAGACGATGACGACGGTCGCCAAACTGCGTGAGCGCTTCCCGACGCTTCAGGACCCGCCGAGCGACGACATCTGCTACGCCACGCAGAACCGTCAGGTCGCGGTGAAGGCGATGGCCCCGGAATGCGATCTGGTGATCGTCGTCGGGTCCAAGAACTCCTCGAACTCGGTGCGGTTGGTCGAGGTCGCACTGGGCGCGGGTGCACGGGCGAGCTACCTCGTCGACTACGCCAAGGAAATCGACCTGGCCTGGCTCGACGGAGTCGAGACGATCGGCATCACCTCGGGTGCATCCGTACCGGAGATCCTGGTGCAGGGCGTCATCGAACTGTTCGCCGAGCACGGCTACGCAGACGTACAGCCGGTCACGACCGCAAACGAGACTCTGGTGTTCTCCTTGCCCCGCGAGCTGCGCCCAGCTCGCTAGCAGCGAGGTCGGCAACGAATTAAGCCCCGTACCGGGATTCCTGCGCAGGAGCAGGAATACCGATACGGGGCGTTTCTCGTGTTCGGGCTAGTCGCTGTGACGGTCGCGGTAGCGAACCTTCGGCACCGGATGCGGGGGAATGTCGTCCCGGTGCGGGGTGGGTAGCGAATGACTGCCCTGGCCGCTACCGGCGGTGGAGTCGGCGGCAGTGGAACCGCTCGCGGGGGCGCTCGTCCGAGGAGTCACGACGGGCCTGGCTCCGGTGTTGTACGGATCGGCGACCTCGCGAGGAGCGTGTACCCGGTCCGATCGCTCGCGACGAGGTTCGGTCGAGTACCGGGACTGTGCTTCTCGCGGCACCTGCCGAGACTGTGCCTGCGGATACTGCGTTCGCGAGTAGTCGGGCTTCTGGTACTCGGGCTTGTAATCGTGCCGGGGGGAGTCGGTGGCGGCGTATCGAGTCTGTGGTGCCGGTGCCGACGCAGCCGATCGCCGGGGGCTCGCGGTGGGATCCGCTGCAGTACGCGAGCCGGGGCGAGGGGTCGAACTCGCGCGAGGGTCGGTATCGGGACGCGGACGAGAATCGGTGCTTCGGCGACCGACGTACGGCCCGGGCACGATGTCGGTGGCCTCGGCCGCAGAGTCGGTGCTGCGATCGACTGCGGCTGCCCGCCTGCGGGATCGTTCGGGGCGCTCTGCCTGTGCCCGACGCTGTGCTCTGGTGGGCTTGTCGTCGCTGGGCTTCGGACTGCGTCGAACAGCAGGGGCATGCGTGTTCTGCCGTTTGAGCACGATGCGCAGTACTCCGAGTCCGACGGCGACCAGGGTGCCGAGCAACATCAGCGGAAAGCGGTTGACCAGCGGAATGGCAACGTTGAGGATGATGTCCTTGAGGCTGGTGCCGGCGTTGTCGGTGAAGTACTGGTACGACAGCGGCACGGCCACGAACAGGATCAGAGGGGCTTGCACCATCGCCGTGAACAGTCCGCGGAAGCGGACGAGCAGGACGCCGGCGATGCAGCCGAGGACGTACATGAACGCGAACGCACCGGTCAGCTCGGTACCGCGTGCGGCATCGATCAGAAATCCGAGAAAAGTCAGTCCCGCGGCGATCGCGACGGCACCCCATGCAGGAACGCCGGGCAGGGTCGCGAGTATGGATCGGTGATCCAGCGGTACCCCGGAGCGGGCACGTTGGGAGGTAGACACCCCCCGAGGTTAGCCGTTGTTCAGCCCACTGCATCGCTGACATGACCGAAGTCGTGCCGGTAGCGGGACGAATCGGACAGTTTGGGCCGCTCGTCCACTCGGGCGATGTCCACCGGCTCGGCGTCGAACAGCTCGAGCTCGTGCAGCTTTCTCGCCGTCACGCTCACCCTGGTGTCGACGGACCCGACGGTGGAATTGAACGACTCCACGGCCTTGCCGAGGTGGGCCCCGAGCTTGTCCAGGTGCGTCGAGACGACACCGATTCGCGTGTACAGCTCGCGTCCCAGTTGCTGGATGCGCGCAGCGTCCTCGGCCAGCGACTCCTGCTTCCACGTGTAGGCGACGGTCCGTAGCAACGCGACCAGGGTGGTCGGGGTGGCCAGGATCACGTTCCGACCGAAGGCGTACTCGAGCAGCCCTGTGTCCGACGTCAGAGCCGCGTCGAGAAACGGGTCGCCGGGAACGAACAGCACGACGAATTCCGGTGTCGGCTCGAATGCCTGCCAGTACGCCTTGTCGGCCAACTGGTCGATGTGGGTCCGCAGTTGCTTGGCGTGGCGTCGCAGATTCTTCTCCCGCGCGCCGAGATCCTCGTCCTGAGCGGCATCGAGGTACGCCGCGAACGGCACCTTGGCATCGACCACTATCTGCCGACCGCCGGCGAGACGGACGATCATGTCGGGTCTGATGCCGTCCTTGCTGACCTGCGTGTCGAAATCGCAGTGCTTGACCATGCCCGCCAGCTCGACGACACGTTCGAGCTGGATCTCACCCCACCGGCCGCGGATCTGCGGTGCGCGCAGTGCCGTCACCAGCTGACCGGTCTGGGTGGACAGATGCATCGACGCTCGATGCATACCGGTGACCTGCTCGGACAGTCCCGCATACGCCCGGATGCGATTGTGCTCGACCTGCCGCACGTGCTCGGAGAGAGCGTCGACGGCATCGTGCAACGGCTCGACCAGGTGCGAGACCTGCTGGCCGATCACGGTCGAATTGCGCCGCGCGGAATCCTCGTTCACCGCACTCAGTGACTGCCGAAGCATGCCCTCGTGCTCGCGCATCGCGGCCAGTTGGGCTTCGGCTCGGACCGCACGATCGCCCATCCGCGAGGCGTGCAACAACCAGCCGACGACCGCGCCGATACCGAGAGCGACGAGCAGGCCGAACGCGGTGAGAATGTTCATGGAGCAGATGATGCAGGACGGTACCGACAACTTCGGTTCGCGACGGGTGTGGACCGAGCTCACGTCCGACAGGCCGAGGCACCTCGGGGAGTTTGTCGGTGGTTCCCGATAGCGTCGAACGCATGAGAATCCTGCACACCTCGGACTGGCACATCGGTCGCACCTTTCACGGTGTCGACCTGTTGGCCGATCAGGGCGCTGTGCTGGGGTCGATCGCGGAACTGGTTGCGGCACAATCGATCGATGTGGTGGTGGTGCCGGGCGACATCTACGACCGCGCTGTCCCCAGTGCCGATGCCGTCCTGGTCTGCAACCGCGGACTGGAGGCGATCAGAGCGGCCGGTGCGGTGATCGTCGCGACGTCGGGAAACCACGATTCACCCGCGCGGCTGGGCGCAGGCGCTGCTTTCGCCTCGGCAGGAGGGCTGCATCTGATGACGCGGGTGGGCGACGTCGCCACTCCGGTCGTCATCGAGGACGAGCACGGCTCCGTTGCGTTCTACGGCATTCCGTACCTCGAGCCCGAAACCACTCGCCTCGAACTCGACGTTCCCACTGCGCGTACCCATGCCGAGGTGCTCGGTGCCGCGATGGATCGGGTACGCGGCGACCTCGAGACGAGAAGCGAAGCAGGGCAACATGTTCGCTCGGTCGTGCTCGCCCACGCTTTCATCGTCGGCGGTGAGGCGACCGGATCGGAGCGATCGATTTCCTCCGGCGGCATCGAAACTGCACCGGCGTCGGCGTTCGACGGTGTCGACTACGTGGCGCTCGGACATCTGCATTCGCCCCAGATCCTCACCGACCGGGTGCGGTACTCCGGTTCCCCCCTGCCGTATTCGTTCGGTGAGCGGTCGCATCGCAAGGCGGTATGGATTCTCGATCTCGACGCGGACGGGCTCGGCAGTGTCGAGCGCGTCGATCTGCCGGTGGTACGCGGACTCGCCCGCATCGAAGGCACGGTAGAGGAATTGACAACGGACACAGCGTATTGCGAGTTCGAGGATCATTACGTCTCCGCCGTGCTCACCGACGAGGTACGTCCGGTGGACGCAATGCGCGCGCTGCAGCAGCGTTTCCCGCACGCGATCCATCTGGAATGGCGTCGCCCCGAGGGATCCGGCGAGCTGCGCTACCGCGACCGTGTGCGCGGCCGTAGCGATCTCGACATCGCCACCTCGTTCGTGACGGACATGCGCAGCGTGCCGACGGCAGCGGAGTCCGCGCTCCTGGCTCGCGCTCTGGCCACCGTGCAACGCGAGACCGAGGCCACCCGCGGGACGGCCACCACAGCCGACCGCGGTGCTGCATGAGGCTGCATTCGCTCGAGATCACCGCCTTCGGCCCCTTCGCGGGCACCGAGACGGTGGACTTCGACGCACTGGGGGCCGACGGGCTCTTCCTGTTGCACGGTCAGACCGGAGCAGGCAAGACGACGGTGCTCGACGCCGTGGCGTTTGCGCTGTACGGAACTGTGCCCGGAGCTCGTCGGGAGGGCAAGCGCCTGCTGTCCGATCACGCAGCCAAGGGTGCGGTGCCACAGGTCACGTTGGAGGCGACACTCGGTGGGCGACGCATCAGAATAGTGCGCAGTCCGGAGTTCCTGCGGCCCAAGCTCCGCAGCACGGGCACCACCAAGCAACACGCCAAGGCCAGTCTCACCTGGCTCGACGGCCGAGGACAGAACCTCACCCGGCTCAGCGAGATCGGCGACGCCGTCAACGCGCTGCTCGGGATGAGTGCCGATCAGTTTTTCCAGGTGGTGCTGTTGCCGCAGGGTGAGTTCGCGCGATTCCTCCGAGCCGACAGCGACGAACGCGGCAATCTGCTCGAAAGGCTCTTCGACACAGGCCGATTCGGTGATGTCGAAGAGTGGTTCGCACAGCGCCGTCGGGAGCTCGCCGCCGAGCTCGCCGACGCCCACCACGCCATCGACATCATGCTCGGCCGGGTGTCGCAGGCGTCGGGAGTGCCCGAGCCCGAGGGCGAGGACAGCGAGCAGCCGGACCCGCTCGAATGGGCGGCCGACGTCCTCGACGATGCCCGGCAGAATCGGACCCTCGCACAAGGTCGGGCGGTACTGATCGACGCGGCAGCTCGGCGTGCGTCGGCAGCTCTGGCGAAGGCCACCACCGTTCTCGATCTGCAGCGACGACGTACTCTCGCCGAGGGTCAGCTCGCGCAGTACCGGGAAGGCGAGACGGCACGAGCAGCACGCCGAAGCGAGCTCGCCGATTCCGCGGCCGCAGGGCCGATCGCGGCCACTGCCGCAGACCTCCGCCTCGCACGCCTGGCCACCGACGCCGCAACCTCCGCACTCGCGGCGGCGGAACATGCGCTACCGACGACGGCGGAGGGACAACGCTTCCACGCCGCGCTGCACTGGCCACCCGCGCCGGCGGATCCGTCGGCCGAGCGCACGGTCGTTGCACAGTTCGTGCGTGACTGGACCACCGATGTCGCGCGGTTGCAATCCCTGCTCGGTCTCGCCCGTGAAGCCGACCGACTCGACGGCACCCTCGCCGATTATCGTGCGCAGCAGCGCACTACCGCAGCGGCGATCGAACGCACCGTGCAATTGCAGGCCTCGATGCCCGAGCAGATCGCCGCGGTCGAATCACGGATGGCACGAGCCGCCTCGGCTGCGGCAGAGTTGCCCGGCCTCGAGGAGCGCTGCAGTCGCGCCCGCGTGGCAGCCGAGTCTGCACTCGAACTGGTACGCAAGCGAGCGACTCTGGCCGAGGACGAACGTGCCCGAGACACCGCTGGAGCAGCCCACAACACGGCCCGGTCGCACCTGCTCGACCTCCGTGAGCGACGCATCGACGGGATGGCTGCCGAGTTGGCGGCGCGTCTGGAAGCGGGCGAGCCCTGTGTCGTGTGCGGATCGGAGGTGCACCCGCATCCCGCTGCACCGTCGACGTCGACGGTGACCAGGGCACAGGAAGACAAGGCCGCCGCTGCAGAACGCAAGGCCGCCGCTGCGCTCGATCACGCGGTCGCGGTTGTCGCTCGAGCGCAACGGGACGTGGATCTGCTGCACGACCGCACCGGTGGGGCCTCCGCTGCGGAGTTGACCCAGATGCTCGATGCCGCGACCGCCGCACTGCAGGACGCCCGCGCGCGTGCCGCCGATGTCGAACCGGCAACCGCGGAACTCGATCGCCTGCGGAGCGAGTCGGACGCACTGACGGTCACGCTCCACGACCTGGTCGCCTCGCGTGGTGCCGTGGACGAGCGCATCTCGGCCACCGAGGAATCGCTGGCGAAGATGCGTGCGTCGGTGGCCGAGGAAGTGAACGAGGGCGCGTCGCTGGCAGACCGAATCTCGGAGCGGGAGGCCCTGATCGACGGTGCCCGGCGAATTCAGGAGGCGCGCATCGCCTGGCTCGACGCCACTGCGCGGGCCGATGCACTGGCAGCCGAACTGGACCGACGGGTGGAGGCGTCGAGCTTCGAGTCCGTCGATGCTGCGGCCGGGGCAGTGTTGGCCGCCGACCGCGTCGAGCAGATCGAGACCGAGCTGCGCACCGCCGAGGAGGCGCGTGCGCATGCGGAGCACGTGTTGCGCGAGCCCGCCATCGTCGACGTGGCCGGTCGGCCGCCGGTGGATCTGGGTCCGTTGGAGCAGGCGTGCGCCGAGCTGGAGGACGCGGTCCGGGCGGCCGCCGCGGGGGTGGCGGAATGTCGAAGGCGCGCAGACGATCTGGAACGGCTGATCGCCGAACTGTTCACCGCTGCCCAGGCCATCGCGCCACAACGTGCCGAATTCGACGAGCTCGCCAACCTCGCGGACGTGGTGGCAGGGCGGGGGCAGAATGCTCGCAAGATGTCGTTGCGCTCGTACGTCCTCGCGTCGCGCCTCGAGGATGTCGCCGAGTCCGCCTCCGCGCGGCTGCGTCGAATGTCCTCGGGGCGCTACGAATTCGTGCACTCCGACGAGGCCGGCGTCCGCGGCAAGCGGGGCGGTCTTGGACTGGACATTCGGGACGACTACACCGGCGTCGTGCGCTCGGCCAAGACCCTGTCGGGCGGTGAGGCGTTCCTCGCGTCGCTCTCGCTCGCGTTGGGCCTCGCCGATGTCGTCGCCGCCGAATCCGGCGGTGTCGTCCTCGACACCATGTTCATCGACGAAGGATTCGGCACGCTCGACGCCGACACCCTCGAATCGGTGATGGCGGTTCTCGACGAACTACGTGCAGGCGGACGCGTCGTCGGCGTCGTCAGTCACGTCGACGAGATGCGCCAACGCATTCCCAGCCGCCTCCACGTCAAGCGGGAGCGCACCGGTTCGACGCTTCAGGTCGTTGCGTCCTGACCTGACGCCGGCTTGTCCGACTTCGACTCGTCCTCGTCGTCGAGGCCGGCCTGTTCGTCGGTCAGTCCCTCGGGCGGCGGGATTTCGTCTTCGAGTTCGTCCTGATCCGGTTCGTTCGAGCGCGCGTCGATCTGCTCGGACAGGTACCTGATCAGCACGGCGGCAACCGCGGCAGCCGGGACGGCGAGGAACGCGCCGATGATGCCGAACAGCGAGCTGCCGGCCGTCACGGCGAGCAGCACGATCGCCGGATGCAGGTTCATGCTGCGACTCTGCAGAATGGGCTGCAGCACATTGCCTTCCAACTGCTGCACCGCGACGATGATGGCGAGCACGATCAGCGCCGTGGTGAGCCCGTTCGCGACCAGGGCCACGAGGACGGCGAGTGCGCCCGCGACGAACGCACCGACGATCGGAATGAAGCCACCGATGAACGTCAGGGTCGCCAGCACCAGGGCCAGCGGAACGCCGAGAATGACCAGTCCGAGACCGATGAAGAATGCATCGATGAAACTGACGATGGCCTGAGTTCGGATGAATCCGCCGAGGGTCCCCCACATCCGCGAGAGCACCTCGCCCAGATGGGTTCCGGCGCGGCCGCCGGAGAACCCGTGCAGCCACGGCAGGAACTTCGGTCCGTCCTTGACGAAGAAGAACGTCAGCACCAACACCAGCGCCAGGGTGACCAGCAGCGAGCCTGCGGCGGATACGCCGGTGAACACGCCGGTGGCGATGACCTCGCCGCTGTCCTGTAGACGCGACACGATCGCCGACACGGCCGAGTCGATCTGGTCGTCGCCGATGTTCAGCGGCGGCCCCTTCAACCAGTCCTGCACCTGCGCGATACCGCCCGATGCCTGGTCGACCAACTCCGGTGCCTGCTCGGCGACCGACGGAACGATCAAGGTGATGATGCCGCCGATGACGACGAAGAACACCACGAGCGATACCGACGCGGCCAGGGCGGGCGGAGATCCCAGACGCATCATCAGCTTCGCCGGCGGCCACAGCACCGTCGCGACGATCACGGCGAGCAGGACCGGCAGCAGGATCACCCAGAGGTGCCCGATCAGCCAGCCCAACACCCACGCCCCGGCTGCGATCGAGATGAGGATCAGTGACCACTTGGCCAGCCACAGGCCGCCGACCCCGATGAGGTCACCACGATCACTGCCGGACGTCTTGGACTTCGACGTACTACCGGGCACTGCCGATTCGGTCACTGTGGCTTCCTCACATTCGGCGGATGGCGGATCGTGAAGAACCATAACGTCTCGGCCTGCCCAGCTGTGTGCCACCGCCGTCCAAGGCGAGGCCGGTCAGGCCGCCTCGTGTGCCAACAGCCATTCCTTGACGGGCAGTCCCCAGCGGAAACCGCCGAGAGCCCCGCCGATTCGAACCACCCGGTGGCACGGCACGAACAGCGCGGCAGCGTTGCGAGCGCATGCCGACGCAGCACCACGGATTGCTGCCGGTCTGCCGGACAGTTCTGCGAACTGGGAGTAGGTCACCGGCGCACCGGGTTCGACGGTGCGCAGGACGCCCCAGGCATGCATGAGGAATTCGCCGGATCGTTGCGCGACGGCAACGGAGTCGATGACGGTCAGCTCACCGCGGTGATAGTTCTCGACGGCGCGCGTCACATCGCCGAGATCGGCCGCGGTGCGCACGCTGTCGGGTCGCATCGTCGGGTGGATCAGGACGCGGAGTTCTTCGACGTCGGCGGTCCAGCCGGACGCGAGCACGCGCTGATCGGCGTCGACGATGGTGCTGAACGGCCCGATCGGGGTGTCTTGGGTGGCGGCGGTGGCTGTCATGGCTGTCTTCTTTCCAGTGCGGTGACCCACAGGTGCATCGAGACGTACGAACGCCACGGAGCCCAGCGGGCGGAATCGTTCAACGAGATGCCGAGTGCCTGAGCACCTTGGCGGACGACGAGATCGGTATCGAGCAGAACATCGGGATCACCGAGCAGTCGCATCACGACGTACCGGGCGGTCCAGGGTCCGATTCCTTTGAGTGCGAGCAGTTCTCGCTCCAGTTCAGGCCCTTCTCGCGCGGGATGCAGCACGACGGTTCCCGACGCGATGGCGTCGGCGACGCGGATGACGGTCTGCACACGGGCGGCCGGTCCGGTGAGTACCTCGTGGCCCCGTTCGGCGATGACGGCCGGTTCGGGAAACAATCTGGTGACGGTGTCGTTGCCGAGATCGACCGGTGCACCGAGAGCGTCGACGAGCCGGGCGGTATGGGTGGCCGCAGCCTTCAGCGAGATCTGCTGCCCGATCACGGTGCGCAGCAACATCTCTGCGCCGTCGACCACTCCGAGGGCGCGGATGCCCGGGTGGGCGTCGACGCTCGGTGCCAACTGCGGGTCCGAGCGCAGTGCGTCGTCGACGGCGAGTGGGTCGGCATCGAGATCGAGCAGGTGGCGGATTCGGGCGACGGCAGGGGCCAGGTCTCGCATGTCCTGCAATGTCACTGCCGCGCTGACGAATCCGTCCATCACCCGTAGAGCGACGAGCCCGGCTGCGTGCGGCAGTCGCAGGGAACGTACGTATTCTCCGTCCTCGGCGAAGAACTCGATGCCCTCGACCACGTGGCCTCGAAGGAACCACTCGATCCAGCCGCGGTCCAGCGGTGGTCGGTACGGCAATCGCAGAGTGACGGTTCCGCCCGCGGTCGGCACGGCGGTGCGGTGTGCTTCTCGACGCAATGTCGACGGGTCGACTGCGAAGACTTCCTTGATGGTGTCGTTGAATTGCCGGACGCTGGAGAAGCCGGCCGCAAAGGCGATGTCGGCCATCGACATGTCGGTGGTCTGAATCAGCGTGCGGGCGGTGTGAGCGCGGTGCGCGCGGGCCAGGGCGAGCGGTCCTGCACCGACCTCGGCCGTGAGCACGCGGGTCAGCTGCCGGGTCGAGTAGCCGAGGGTGCTGGCGAGGCCGTCGACGCCACCGCGTTCGACGGCTCCGTCAGAGATCAGCCGCATGGCGCGAGAACTGAGGTCCGAGTGGATGTTCCAGCGTGGGGAACCGGGGGTGGCGTCGGGCTGGCAGCGGCGGCAGGCGCGGTAGCCGGATTGTTGGGCCGCCGCTGCGGTGGCCAGAAACGAGACGTTGCCCGGCTTGGGGGTGCGGGCCGGGCAGGAGGGTCGGCAGTAGATGCCGGTGGTGGAGACGGCGGTGAAGAACTGGCCGTCGAACCGTGCGTCACGCGAGGAGACCGCGCGATAACACCGATCGAAGTCCAGTTCTTGCACCTGCCGTTCACTGCTCATGCACCTACTGTGTCAGCGCGGACGCGTCGGTGCTAGCGGAAATCGGACATCACCGTGTCAGCAGCACCGAGCCCCCGGGTTTCGGTCCGCCTCCGCGTGCCGGTCCTTCCAGTACTGCCGCACGGTCGGTGGTTCCTGGCCCGGGTGGTGGCGGGCCAGATGGGCGACGTAGCGGTCGTAATCGTGGTCGCCCATCACCGAGGTGATCCACCACCACAGGCCCCGCATCTAGTGCGCCGATCCGGGGCGACGGACGGTGCCCGCGTCGATCAGCTCGTCCCATTCGGCCTGAATCTTCTTCTCGGCCGGGGTGAGGACAAAACCGGTGGGGCCGAATATCTTCGACGGCACCTCGGGCTCCTCGTTGTCGGGCAAGGTGTCTCCTCGAACTGCCTTGATGCACACCCACACTCCGGCGAACACGACGACCAGGACGAGCACCGCGAAGATGATCGACAGCGTGCCCTGAATGAAGGTGTTGCGGATGACGGCGTCGATGGCCTCGGGGGTCTTGGCGCTGCCGAATTCGGTGAGCCCCTGCGCCTTGGCGTCGCGGAACTGCGAGTGCTGAGTCCAGTAGCCGATGGCCGGGACGGAGGAGAAGATCTTCTGGTACGACGCCGTCATGGTGACGATGAGGTCCCACGCCAGCGGAACCCCGGGAATCCAGGCCCACTTGTAGAGGCCACGCTTGACGACGATGACCATCACCACCGTCAACGCGATGGCGGCGAGAAGCTGGTTGGCGATACCGAACAGCGGGAACAGGGTGTTGATGCCGCCCAGCGGGTCGGTGACGCCCATGAGAAGGATTGCGCCCCAGGCTGCGACCACGATCAGCGAGCAGATCCAGGCGCCGGGACGCCACGACGGATCCTTGAACTTCTTGGCCGAGGCTCCGGGCAGGTTGCCGATGCTGTCGGAGAGCATGAAGCGCGCGACGCGGGTACCGGCATCGACCGTGGTGAGGATGAACAGTGCCTCGAACATGATCGCGAAGTGGTACCAGAACGACTTGAGCGATTCGCCGCCGAACACCTGGTGCAGTACCTCGGACATGCCGAACGCGAGTGTCGGTGCGCCGCCGGTGCGGGAGATGATCGACTCCTCACCCACATCGGTTGCGGCCTGGCTCAGTTCGGCGGGGGTGATGTCGCCGCCGCTCAGTCCCAGTCCGTTGACGTAGGTCGCTGCGGTCTCGGGAGTGCCGCCGGTCAGGGTGGCCGGAGCATTCAGTGCGAAGTAGATGTGCTGATCGAGGACACATGCGGTGATCAGAGCCATGATGGCGACGAACGACTCGGTGAGCATGCCGCCATAGCCGATCATGCGCATCTGCTTTTCCTTCTCGAGCAACTTCGGCGTGGTGCCGGAGGAGATCAGAGCGTGGAAGCCGGACAGTGCACCGCAGGCGATGGTGATGAACAGGAACGGGAACAGCGATCCCGCGAACGCCGGTCCGTTGCCCTCGGTGGCGAAGCTCGTCATTGCGGGCATCTGGATCTCGGGACGCGCGATGAGGATGCCGACGGCCAGCAAGGCGATGGTGCCGACCTTCATGAACGTCGACAGGTAGTCGCGCGGGGCGAGCAGCAACCACACCGGCAGGATGCAGGCGAGCAGGCCGTAGCCGATCAGCAGCCAGGCGACGGTCACCTTGGAGAGGGTGAACCAGTCGGTGCCCCAGTCGGTCTCGGCAACCCAACCGCCGGCGACGATGGCGAGCAGCAGCAGGACGACGCCGATGAGTGAGACTTCGGTGACGTTGCCCGGCCGCAGGAAGCGCAGGTAGACGCCCATGAACAGTGCGATCGGAATGGTCAGTGCGATGGAGAAGACGCCCCACGGGCTTTCGGCGAGCGCGTTGACGACGACCAGTGCGAGCACCGCGATGAGGATGATCATGATGACGAACACTGCAATCAGCGCGGCGGTACCGCCGACGACTCCGAGTTCGTCGCGGGCCATCTGGCCGAGGCTGCGGCCGTGGCGACGCGTCGAGATCCACAGCACCAGGAAATCCTGTACGGCACCGGCGAACACGACGCCGATGATGATCCACATGGTGCCGGGCAGGTAGCCCATCTGCGCGGCGAGGACGGGGCCGACGAGCGGGCCTGCTCCGGCGATCGCGGCGAAGTGGTGGCCGAACAGCACCCGACGGTCCGTCGGCATGTAGTCCTTGCCGTTCTCCAGAATCTCGGCGGGGGTGGCGCGGTCGTCGCGTGGGAAGACGATCTTGCGTTCGATCAGCCTGGCGTAGAAGCGAAAGGCGAAGATGTAGGTACACACCGCGGCGATGACGAACCAGACGGCGTTGGGATTCTCTCCGCGGACGATCGCGATGATCGTCCACGCAACACCGCCGAGAAGGCCGATGGCGACGAGCATGAGGCGCTTGATCGGGGTCATCGGATGTGACTCGACGACGCCGACGGGCGGCAGATCGGGATCTGTCTTCAGCAATTCGACGTGTGGTTCGTCGGCCGCTTTCAGTGACATGTGTGGGGTCTCCAGGCTCGCAGGTGTGACTGCGATCACCCTATGTCCGGCGCGGGCGCACGTCCTCGAATCGACGCATCGCCGTGCGCCCGGCGGTCGCTGGAGTGCGACGAGCGGCAATCGCGGCGACGATGCCCGCGGTCAGCCGCGTGCCGAATCAGAGGTCGAGAGCTGAGGCGGCCATGGCTCCGTCGATCTGGGCGGTGACCGCGGCCCGCAGGTCGAAAGCCGCGGAATGATCCGCCCATCGCGGCAACAGGCCGGCAACGGTGGGTGCAACCGTCGCGACGGCAATGGGGTCGATCGTGACGAACCACGAGGTTTCGTCGTCGGGGCGTGCGTCGAGCTCGGCCTGCCACATCAGTTCGGAGGTCGCGAGGTACCACGTCGACCGCCAGAGCGAGAGTGCCTGCAGCTCGGTCATGCCGGTTTCGAGCGCAGCTGCAAGAAAGCGATCGGCCAGCGCGAGAGCCGGTGTGCCAACGGTTGTTCCGGTCCGGAGGATGGGCACGATCCACGCGATGGACGAGAGTTGCCGGTACATGTCCATGACGATGTCGACCATGCGTTCGCGCGGCGACCCCGTGGGTCTGGCCCATTCGATCTCGGTCGCGATGTCGGTGAGCACCAATGACAGGAGCTCGGATTTGTTGGCCACGTGGTAGTAGAGCGTCATCGGCTTGGATCCGAGTTCGACGGCGAGACGTCGCATGCTCAACCCTGCGACACCGTCGCGTTCGAGCATCCTGCGTGCTGCCGAGACGATGGCTGCCCGGTCGACAGTGCTGTTCGACGGCATCGGGTCTCCTGCATTCGTAGCTCTTGTAGTGAAGGGTCGAGCCTACTACCGTCTCGTACGCGTACGAAAAGTCGTACGCGTACGACATCGGAAAGGCGCGGTAATGACCGACCCTGAAGTGGCTGCGGGCACCGTGATTCGGGTGGGCGCTCTGTCGACCACCATTTTCGTGGTGCAGTTCCTGGTTGCGCTCGACGTGTCGCTGGTGAACATTGCGCTTCCCGACATTGCCGACGACCTGGGGTTCGGTGATTCGGCGTTGCAGTGGGTGGTCAGCGCCTACCTGCTCACGTTCGCCGGATTCATGCTGTTGGGCGGTCGCCTCGGTGACCTCGTCGGCCGACGACGTGTCGTTCTTGTGGGCTCGACGCTGTTCGCGGCAGCGAGCGTCCTGGGCGGCCTCGCGTGGAACGCACCGCTGTTGTTGATTGCCCGCGCGGTGCAGGGACTTGCAGGCGCTTTGCTCGCCCCTGCTGCTCTGGCCTTGGTGACCGAGGTACCGGAGGGGCGGCAACGTCGTCGCGCGTTGGGGCTGTGGAGCGCTGCGGGAGCCGGAGGCGGGGCGGTCGGCGTCGTGCTCAGCGGGCTGCTCACTCACGCATTCGGTTGGCGTGCAGTGATGTTCGTCAATGTGCCGATTGTGATCGTCGGCCTTGTCGCCGCGTACCGGCTTCCGAGCCACAGGCTCACGCTCACCGATCGACGCCTCGATTTCGCTGGTGCGTGCCTGGCGACGTTGGGGGTGGGGTCGCTGGTGTACGCCGCCTCGGCAGCAGCAGATTCCGGGTGGACCGCGGCGTCGGTTGTCGCCGGATTCGTCTGCGCTACCGTCTTTCTGTTCCTGTTCGTCTTCACCGAATCGCGTGTGGCGCACCCGTTGATGCCGCTGCGTTTGTTTCGGGTTCGCAGTGTCGTGGGAGCGAACGTCTTCGGATTCATGCTCTGCGCAGGACAACTCGCCGCGTTCTACTTCGTGTCGTTGTACATACAGAAGGTCTGGGGCGTTGCGTCCGACGTCGCCGGGTTCATGTTCCTGCCGTTCTGCTTCTTCGTGGTGATCGGAATCGCCCTGGCGATCAAGGTGGCGGCCGCGATCGGACCGCGTTTCACTCTCGCGGTGTTCGGTGTCGTCGGGGCGATGGGACTCGCAGGCTTCGCACTGATGCCGACCCAGGTCGCCTTCTGGACCGGAGTCGTGTTGCCGTCGGCTCTGGGGGGCATCGGCATCGGCGGTTCGATGGTGGTCCAGGGCGCGGCTGCCATTGCGGGAGTGGAGCCCGGCGACGCGGGAATCGCGTCGGGCGTACTCAACGCGGCGCGGCAACTGGGCGGCACTCTCGGATTGGCCGTGTTGGTCACGATCGCGGCCACGGCCACGGCCACGGCGTCGTCGACCGCGTCGTCCGAGGCTCTGATGGCCGGAGCCGGTTACAGCCTGGGGTTGGCCGTGGCGGCAGGTCTGTTGATTCTCGGTTCGGTGCTTGCCGTGCTCATCGTGCCGTCGCATGCTTCGACACGAGCCGAGAATCGGTCCAGGTGATCGTCAGCCGCCCAGTGCGTCGTCGACGGCCCGGGCGCTGAGCACCTGATCCAACACCAGCGCTGCGCTGCCGATGACACCCGACAGGTCGCCGTGGGTGGTGGCCTGGATGGTCAGTGCTTTGGTGGCCAGTGCGGTGGCGTTGCCGTAGACGGTCTCGCGCAGTCCTGCGACGAAGATGTCGTAGGCGTTCGCCATGTCGCCGCCGATGATGAGTACCTCGGGGTTGAGCAGGTTGACGGCCCCGGCCAGGGTTTCGCCGATGTGGCGTCCGCTGTCGCGGATGAGTCTGCGCGCTTCGGGGTCGCCGCTGACCGCGAGGTCGACGACGCCGCGCACGTGGCCGACTTCGCGGCCCTGCTCGTTCAGTGCGCGCACCAGAGCCCAGCCACCCGCGATGGCCTCGAGGCAGCCGCTGTCTCCGCACCGGCACGCGACCCCTGCGGCGGCTGCGGTCTTGGTGTGGCCGAATTCGCCTGCAGCGCCCAATGATCCGCGCTGCAGTGCGCCGCCGGCGACGATCCCGGCACCGAGACCCGTCGAGGCCTTGACCAACAGGGCGTTCTGGAAGCGATCTCGATTGTCGCGGCGTTCGGCAAGCACCATCGCGTTGGCGTCGTTGTCGAGAAACACCGGAGCCGACGTGGTGTCCGCGAAGAACGGTGCCAGTGGCACCCCGTCCCAGCCGTGCATGATCGGCGAGTCCAGGCTGCAACCTCTGGCGGTGTCGGCGGTGCCGGGGATGGACAGCCCGACCCCGAGGATGCGATGTCCGGTTCGGTGCGACTCCTCGAGAAGTGCCTGCAGCCGCTTGGTGATCTGCGGCATCAGCTCGTCCGGTCCGACGCCGATCTCCTGGTCGACGGTGTCGCTCGCGAGCAATTCACCGCCGAGGGTGAAGACGCCCAGTTGAGAGCGGCTGCGTCCGATCGCGGCGGCGAGCACGATACCGGCGTCGATGTCGAAGGACAGTCTCGCCGGGGGCCTACCGCCGGTCGACTGAGTGTCCTCGGTTTCGATGACCAAGCCGAGCTCGGTGAGCGCGGCGACGCGGGAGGCAACGGCCGATCGGGAGAGGCCGGTGATCCGTCCGAGTTCCGCGCGGGTTTCGGCGTCTCTGTCGCGCACGAGAGCGAAGATCTCACCTGCCGTCGCAGGTGGAGCGCTCAGGCGCGGCATGGACATAGACGCCATTCAACCAACTGGCAACTTTTACGGCAACAGCCTAAGGAGTGTCACTTATGACTTCGAAAAGCATAAGTTCAGTTGCTGATGGACCTAACCGGCTTTAGGCTGGGTCGTGAGAGACCGAACATCGGAGATACTCATGGACACACTTCATCCGGTCCTGCGTCAGGTCACCGACCGCATCGCAGACCGCAGCCAGTCCGACCGCACCACATATCTCGCTCGAATCGCTGCTGCCGGGGATCAGGGCCCGGCCCGTGGCCGACTCGCCTGCGCCAACATCGCCCACGGCTTCGCGGCCTCCGGTAAGGCCGACAAGCAGGCGCTGCGCGGCATGGTCAAACCCAACATCGCGATCGTCTCCGCCTACAACGACATGCTTTCGGCGCACAAGCCGTTCGAGACGTACCCGGCCGTGCTGAAGAAATCGGTCATCGATGCGGGCGGTATTGCGCAGTTCGCCGGTGGCGTCCCCGCCATGTGCGACGGCATCACCCAGGGCCGCGACGGCATGCAGCTCTCGCTCTTCAGTCGGGACATCATCGCGATGTCGACGGCAATTGCGTTGTCCCACGACATGTTCGACGCCACCTTGATGCTCGGGGTGTGCGACAAGATCGTCCCCGGAATGCTCATCGGCGCACTGAGTTTCGGTCATCTGCCTGCGGTGTTCGTGCCCGCCGGGCCGATGACGTCCGGACTTCCCAACGGGGAGAAGGCAAAAGCGCGCCAGCTCTACGCCGAGGGCAAGGTGGGTCGCGAGGCTCTGCTGGACGCCGAGGCCGCGTCGTATCACGGCAGTGGCACCTGTACGTTCTTCGGAACGGCCAATTCCAATCAGTTGCTCATGGAGGTCATGGGCTTGCACCTGCCGGGCTCGTCGTTCGTCAACCCAGGAACCGCGATGCGCGACGCATTGACCCGCGAGGCCGCCCACGTCGTCACCGGTCTGACGGCGCTCGGGGACAACTACACGCCGGTAGGGGAGGTCGTCGACGTCAAGTCGATCGTCAACGGCTGCGTCGCGTTGCTCGCTACCGGTGGTTCGACCAATCACACGATGCACCTCGTCGCCATCGCCAAAGCCGCGGGTATCACGTTGACCTGGCAGGACCTGTCCGATCTGTCGGCCGTCGTGCCGCTGATGGCAAGGATCTACCCGAACGGCAAGGCCGACGTGAATCACTTCCACGCGGCCGGTGGACTCGGGTTCGTCATCGGGTCTCTGCTCGACGCCGGGTTGATGCACGAGGATGTGAAAACCGTTGCCGGGCAGGGTCTGCGGCGCTACACGCAAGAGCCGAAGCTCGACGGCGACGGGGTGATGTGGCAGGACGGTACCCGGATGAGCCACGACGACACCGTGTTACGTGGCGCGAACGAGCCGTTCAGTGCCGACGGCGGACTGAAGATGCTGACCGGTCCGATCGGAAAGTGCGTCATCAAGACGTCTGCACTGGCACCCGAACACCGCGTGGTCACCGGACCGGCGCGAGTCTTCGACGATCAAGCCGACTTCCTCGAGGCATTCGACGCAGGGCTTCTCGACGGCGACTTCGTTGCCGTGCTGCGTTATCAGGGCCCGAAGGCCAACGGTATGCCCGAGTTGCACAAGCTGACCCCGGCTCTCGGAATCCTGCAGGACAAGGGGCGGTCCGTCGCGCTGATCACCGACGGCCGGATGTCCGGTGCCTCCGGCAAAGTCGCGGCTGCAATTCACCTCACGCCCGAGGCCGCGAGCGGTGGACCGATCGCGAAAATTCTCGACGGTGACATGATCACCCTCGACTCTCTCGACGGCACATTGTCGATCGACGTACCGCTGGCCGAGTTCGAGGCCCGACCGGTCACCGGTCGAGTGTTGGACGCCGACGAGTGGTCGAGCACCGGTCGTGATCTGTTCTCGGGCATGCGTGCCCTCGTCGGCCCTGCCGACGAGGGCGCGATGTTCGTCATGCGCTGAGTCCCTGTAACTCCAGAAGAAGGTAAGAACGTGACTGCATCTCTGCTCGACCGCGTACCCGTCATCCCCGTCGTCGTCATCGAGAACCTCGATCATGCCGTTCCGATCGCTCGCGCCCTGGTGGCGGGCGGAGTGCCAGTGATCGAGCTGACGTTGCGAACTCCGGTGGCGCTCGACGCCATCGAGCGCATCGCCGCCGAGGTCCCCGACATCCTCGTCGGTGCCGGCACCATCATCACTCCCGGCCAGGCCAAGCAGGCCGCCGACGCGGGCGCTCAGTTCCTGGTGTCGCCGGGCTGCACGCCTTCCCTGACGAAGGCCATGCGAGATACCGGACTACCCCACTTGCCTGGTGCCGCAACGGTGTCCGAGGTGCTCACCCTCCTCGAAGCCGGTTACACCGAGCTCAAGTTCTTCCCCGCCGAAGCATCCGGGGGTGCGAATTTCTTGAAGTCGATCCACTCGCCGATCCCGGCCGCACGCTTCTGCCCGACGGGTGGCATCTCGACCTCCAATGCATCGAGCTACCTGGCGCTGCCGAATGTCGGATGCGTCGGCGGATCGTGGCTCACTCCGGCCACGGCTGTAGCAGAACAAGATTGGGATGCCATCGTCGCTCTCGCGGCAGCTACGGCCGAACTGGTCTGAGATTCCCGTCTCCGGTGATGGAACCCAATGGGTCGGTGCAGCGTCCAACCAGCTGTCCGTCATCGAACAATCGGGGGAAATGATCATGTCGAATCCGTACGAGCAGTCGGAGTTCCAGCAGACCCAGCAGCCTTATCCGGCAGCGCAGCCCTATGTGCAGGCACCGACTCTGCCGTCGTCCAATGCGGGATGGGCCGTGGTCGCCATCATCTTCTTCTGGCCGTTGGCCATCCCGGCGTTCAATCACGCACTGAAGGTGCACCCGCTGTGGATGATGGGTGACGCTCAGGGCGCGCTCTATTCGTCGAATCGTGCCGGGTTCTTCGGGAAACTGTCGCTGGGGATATTCGTCGTCCTCATAGTTCTGTACTTCGCCTTCATTGCACTGGTCGTCGCCAACTCGTACTAGGTCCCGACCCTTGACCTCCACATAACTCGAGGTTCTAGCGTCGCGGGCATGGACACACTCGGTCTCGGCAGACTCGGCATTTCCATCGACGTATCGCCGTCGTATCTCGACGACGTACGCACGTTGGAGTCGTATGGCTTCACAGCGCTGTGGCCTCCGGGCGGGCAGATCGATCGGCTCGGCAGGCTGGCCGATCTGGTTCGCGCGACCGAGACAGCGACCATCGTTCCGGGGATCGTGCCGGTCGATGTGTTCTCCCCTGCGCAGACCGGGGAACTGTTCGACGAGCTCTCGCCCAGCGGTCGATTCGTCCTCGGCCTCGGTGGGCCGCAAACCGCGCGGCCGTTGGCGGGGCTGCATCGCTACCTCGACGAGCTGGCTGTGCCGTCGGATCGGATTCTGCTCGCGGCGCTCGGGCCGAAGAAGCTGGAGATGGCGAGAGACCGCGCTGCCGGCGCGATCGGGCTGCTTGTCACGCCCGAGTGGACGGCGCAGGCGCGGCACTCTCTGGGGACGGCCGAGCTGGTGGTCGATCAGTTCGTCGTCGTGGAGTCCGATCCGGATCGTGCCCGTGCGGCGGCCCGTGAGCCGCTGAGCTTTCTCGCCGCAGTCCCTGGTTATCGGCAGAACTTCTTGCATATGGGATTCACGGAGGCTGACGTCGACCAGCTCAGCGACCGATTGGTCGACGGCCTGGTGGTGTGGGGGAGTGTCGGCGACATCGCCGATCGGGTGGCGGAGCACCACGAGGCGGGGGCGGATCACGTCGTTCTTGCGCCGCTCGGCGCGTCGAGCATCGCTGCTGGCCGGGCACTGTCCGAGCTGGTGGTGTCGTCAAAGTAGACTCCATAGACCGTGAGCCTCACCCTCGGAATCGTCGGACTGCCCAACGTCGGCAAGTCCACCCTCTTCAATGCACTGACCAACAACGATGTGCTGGCCGCGAACTATCCGTTCGCCACCATCGAGCCCAACGTCGGTGTGGTCGCGCTGCCGGATCCCCGGCTCGGGAAGCTGGCCGAGGTGTTCGGTTCGGAGAAGCTCGTGCCTGCGCTGGTGTCGTTCGTCGACATCGCCGGCATCGTCAAGGGTGCGTCCGAGGGCGCAGGTCTGGGCAACAAGTTCCTCGCCAACATTCGTGAAGCCGACGCCATCTGCCAGGTCGTTCGTGTCTTCGCCGACGACGATGTGGTGCACGTCGACGGTCGCGTCGACCCGACCGCCGATATCGAGGTCATCGAAACCGAACTCGCGATCGCCGATCTGCAGACCCTCGAGAAGGCCATCCCGCGCCTCGAGAAAGAGGTGCGGATCAAGAAGGATCGCAAGCCTGCACTCGACGCGGCGCTGGCAGCGCAGGCTGTGCTGAACGACGGCAAGACGCTGTTCTCGGCCAAGGCGAAGCTGGACTTCGAGCTGCTCGGTGAATTCCAGCTGCTCACCACCAAGCCGTTCCTCTACGTCTTCAACGCCGACGAGTCGGTGCTCACCGACGATGCGAAGATCGGCGAACTCGCGCGCCTCGTCGCTCCCGCCGACGCGGTGTTCCTCGACGCGAAGATCGAGTCCGAGCTGCTCGAACTCGACAAGGAATCGGCAGCGGAACTGCTCGAATCCGTCGGACAGACCGAGCCCGGTCTCGACGCGTTGGCTCGCGCCGGCTTCCACACTCTGGGCCTGCAGACCTACCTCACCGCAGGCCCGAAAGAGGCTCGCGCGTGGACCATTCATCGGGGTGACACCGCGCCCCAGGCAGCGGGCGTCATTCACACCGACTTCGAGCGCGGCTTCATCAAGGCCGAAATCGTTTCCTTCGACGACCTCGTCGCCGCAGGTTCCATGGCCTCGGCCAAGGCTGCAGGCAAGGTGCGCATCGAGGGCAAGGACTACGTCATGTCCGACGGCGATGTGGTGGAGTTCCGCTTCAACGTGTAGCTCGAACAGCCGTTCTGGCTGTCACTCGCAACGCAAATCGGGTGTCGTCCACCAAATCTACGACGCCCGAGTTGTGGTGCGAGTGATCGCAATTGCTCATCGGCGGGACGTCTGTCGGTGATCATCGCGGCATGTTCTGCGAGTGGGCGTCGTCGTCTGCGCCGCCCAACGATGTTGACTACGCTCCGAATCAGAGGATGGGAGAACGTAGATGGGTCTGCAGGAACTCGAGGCGTTGGTGCATCGAACGGCCACTGCTGGCGAACCTTTCGAGCGTGGAGCCGATGAGGCGGAGCAGGCATACTTGTCTTCGCTTGCGGCCCGGCCGAGTACCAAGCTGATCTGTGAGGTCGGGTTCAATGCCGGCTTCTCGAGTTGGGCGTTCCTCGACGCATCGCCTGATACGACCGTCGTGTCCTTCGACCTGGCCGCCTATGCCTACAGTGACGCCGCGAAAGCCCATATCGACGAACACTTTCCGGGCCGACACACCCTGATTCAGGGTGACTCGCACGCCACCATCGCGGCCTATGCGCAGGAACACCCGGACATGCGGTTCGACGTCATCTTCATCGACGGAGACCACTCGGTGGAGGGTGCTCGCGCAGACCTCGACGATCTACGTGCGCTCGCTACCGCAGAATCGGTCGTGATCATGGACGACATCACCCCGTGGCTCTGGTTCGGCGAAGGCCCCACCCAGGCGTGGCAGGAAGCGATCGACACTGGTCGGATTCTGCACACGCAGTACTTCCGCGACGGAGAACCTGTCGACGCGGTGACACCTCCGGCCGCTCGCGCCTGGGCCGAGGGCCGCTACCCCTTCTGAAGCTCCGTGCGGTTCCAACCAGCGTTCATCTACGACTGTCGGACACGGCCTGCCGAACCAACTCGGCGGCCTCGTCGGTGGTCGATGCGAAGCGGACGTTGTCGAAGCGGTGCAGGTAGGCGTCGTAGATACCGGATACCTTCTTGTTCGCGTTGTCCATCGCCACGACCCGCTTGCCCATCATTGCGGCCAGCACGGCAGCGTGCAGTCGATCGGTGAGCACAACGGGCGCAAGGTTCAGGATACGTTGGGCCACACGAAGGTTGAGCTTCGCTGTCTGCTCGTACGAGCGAAGAAGAGCGGGGTAGAGCAGCCGATTCGCCCTGGGGAAATGTTGCGCGATCAGAGTCGGCAGCATCACCGCCGTCGAGATCGCCAGATCTGTTCCGCGCAGGCCCCAATCGTATTGCACGGACGAAGCGTCGATCTTCACCGATTCGTGGCCGAGGCTTTCCGAATCGGCGCGCAGGAGCTTCACGACGTCCACTGCAGAGCCTTCGGCGCTTCGAGCGACGTCGGCACCGAACGCCATGTCCGGACAGTATTCGACGCGGTTGCTCGGGAAATGTGCGAGCGCCATTTTGTACGAACGCCTTTCACGCAGCATGAGGGTCAGATCCGGGTGCTCCGCGTACAGCGCCGCGGTCCTCATAAGGGCGTCGGTGTCGGCAAAGTCGATGCTCTGGGGAAGGCAGACGATCTTGTTCCGAGGAAACCGCGCAACGATCGACTCACGAAATTTCTGGTCGATCGGCCAGCGGTCACCGAAATTCCCCCCGCCTTGCAGAAACAGGGTCCCGTCACCGATTCGTTCTTCGAGAAGAGCATCGTTGTGGGTGAACGGATCCGACACGTAGTCGACGTGTACGTTCAACCGCTTCAAGTACTCGACTTCACCGGCGTAGATGAGGGAGTCACCGGCATTGTAATGATTCGGAAAGTCCAAGTGAGCCACACGATCTCCCGGTGACGCGTGAGTCCGCAGGACGGCGAGAGTCTCCTCGCGGATCGCATCGATGGTCTCGCGTGTCATCGGAGGCTCGGTCGTTGTCGTCGGCCGAGCGTCGTCACTCGAATCCGCAGTGCGCCGTAGTGGATCCCGATGTAGTGAGCCCACAAACCGACGGGCATCGGTCTCAGTATCTTCGGTAACCACGGATTACGAACTGTCGCAAGATAAAGGATCGACACCGCATGTACGGGGATCCTGACGAACGACGACGGATGCGGGCAGCCCGATGCACGGTGCTTCGTCGACAGTAGGTACGACGTGTGTCCGTAGGCGCGGCCTTGCACGAACGATCGGCGGACAGTGGTTCTGATGCGGTAAGCGACCAACGCATCGGCGGCATGTCCGAGCGTCAATCCCGCTTGCTGAATCCTCCACGAATAGTCGACGTCCTCGGCCCCGCCGACGAGGTCTTCGTCGAAGTCTCCGACCTTCTCGAAAACCTCCCGCCACATCGCGAAGTTGCTGCCCGGTGCGTACGGCAGGTAGGCAGTGGGGAACAGAGCGCCGGGCGGCGGGACATTTCGCCATGCCGCCACGTCCCCCGAATTGAGGGATTCGATCTCGAGCGCGCCGCCCACCGCGTCGACACTGTCGAGTGCGCGCACCATTGCAGTCAGCCAGGTCGGATGAGCGACGTCGTCGTGGTCGACGACGGCAACGATGTCACCGCGTGAGGCTTTCACTCCGACGTTTCTGGCGTACGAGACTCCACGCTTGGCGGAGGCGTCGACCCTACGAATCGACAGAGGCAGAGAGAGTTCTTCGAGGTGTGCGCGCAGGCCGTCGGTCGAGCCGTTGTCGCTGACAATGAGCTCGACATCGCCCGTGTAGTCCTGTCCGGCGATGGCTTCGAGCTGCTCATCCAGATCGGGCAAACCGTTGTACACGGGGAGGACGATGGAAACCAGACTGATCGGCACGGTCTGACCCTACCGCGAATTCGGGCGCCGTTCGGTCACGTGCCCCGCTGCCCAGGCAGATATCGGCTACGTCTTCCCACGCAGTTCTTTCTCGAGCGGTGTCGGGAAGGATGGGACCACCGGGGTGCCTTCGAGCAGAACAGTGAGTCGTTCTGCCTCGGCTGCAACGGCTTTCGACACCGTCGATCCGACGCCCTCCAGGAACTCGGTCACCACCTCTCCGGAACCGGTCACCGCCCAACCGCCGACGATGCGACCCCCGGACCAGATGGTCGGGCCGATGTTGCCGAAGGTGTCGAACAGCGGTGCCTTGTGTTCGCCGAGATACCAGGCGCGGTGCTTCCATCCCATCGGCGTGGGATCGAGCGCAGGTAGCAGCATGACGCTCGTGCCGGAAGGCTTCCCGAAAACAGTGCTGGACAACATGATTCCATCGCCCTCGGTCAGTTCGACGGCCACGGTGTCCAGGCCCGAGACCGCCCCACGAGTCTGCGTCTTGTTCCAGCCCGTCCACCACTGCAGATCGTCGAGGGTCGCAGGTCCGAATACCTCGAGCCACCGTCGAGCAAGGTCCGTTCTGGCCTCGGTCTCGTCGAGTTCGGGAATCCCGTCCGGCCACCAGTGATCGATCGGTGCCCACGCGTGCCGTCGGGATGTCCACGCGCCCCGCGGTTCCACGCGCACCAATTTTCCCTCGGCGGCCATCATCACCAGCACCTCGGAGGTGACGTACCGCTTGACGTCGTACACCTTGTCGGTGGTCGGTAGCAGCGCTGTCTTGAGGCCTGCAACTGCAGAGGACAGTTCTGCACCGGTGGCAGTTCCCATCGATCGCAACGCCGAGTCGGTCTCGGCTTCGGTTGCGGAGAGCCAAGATTCGACGTCATCGATCACCGGCTCGGTGGGCAAAGTGGAGACCTGTTTGATCAGGCGCGCCCGCATGGTGCGCGCAACCCCGAGGCTCGCCGCAGCGTGAATCATCGGAACGTCGTCGTGAGCGACGACGAACATCGTGCGCCGCATCGCCATCAACCGCACCAGGCTTCGGCGCTCGTACATCGCATCACGAACATCCGAGAGTCCCAGTGTTCGAGCGCGGGCGAGCACCGACAGATACACCGTCGCCGGATCGGTGGCATGCAACGCGAGGAGTGACGACACCACCGCTTCGGTGGTCGATGCACGGGCGAAGTGCTGCGCGACGAGCCGGTGTCGGCGCTGAGCGTCGGTGATCTTCACGCGATCAGTGTGACGGCATTTGTGGCGCAGGGCCGACAAATCCGGTGAGAAGTGCGTCGGCGATGTCGCTCATCCCGTGCGCGCGGGCATCGGCGGCTGCACCGACGTGGTCGTACTCGACCAGCTCGAACGAGACTGTCCAGCTGCCACGGCCGTGATCGTCGAGTACCGCGTAGCGCGCATGCGGAGAGCCGGATTCCATGACGTGCGGGTGGGGCTGATCGTCGTCGTACGCGGGCGCGCCGACGCTCCCCGGATTGACCACGAGTGTGCCGCTGGGGAGAGTCCATCGTCGCTGCAGGTGGGTATGGCCGCAGGCTATGACAGCTCTGTCGGTGAAACCTGCTGCTCTGTCGAGAATTTCGGCTTCGGTTGCCTCGCGAGAGCCGTCGAGGTCCACCGAGTGCAGAAAATACTGCTGATCATCGGTGGGCGTTCCGTGCACTGCGAGGATTCCGCAATCCAGCTCGAGTGAGAACGGCAGCGAGGCCAGCCACTGTCGATGCTCGTCGTCGAGTCGATCATGGGCGTGCCGATCCCAACTGCCCATGGAATCGGGAGCCTGCTCGAGCAGATAGCGGTCGTGGTTGCCTGCGATCGTTGGCATGTCCAAGGCCATGAGTCGATCCGCAGTTCGACGCGGATGCAGGCCGCCGGAGAGCAGATCGCCGAGATTGATCACCGAGTCGACGTGATGGCGTTCGATGTCCTCGAGCACGGCGTCGAGCGCCGCGATGTTGCCGTGAATGTCGGCTATGAGAGCTACTCGCACGACCACAGAATCGCAGCGCGGGCAGTCGACTGCAACACGGCGGCCCATGGCAAGTGCTGGAGACTTCACCCTCAGGCTTCCGTCTTCGGTGGGTGGTTTCTCCATAGACCTTCGCTCGGGTCGTCCATAACGTGGTGGCTGACCGAGCCGTGGCTGGCCATAGGCGTCGTGGTTGCGGTTCTTGTGCTGGTCAACGGACTGCCTAGCCTGCTGGTGACCGTGCTGCACAACGGCAATCTGCGCACTCGAACATAGGGTCTTAGCGCTGTCAGGCTGTGAATACCTTGCCCGGGTTGAGGATTCCGTGCGGGTCGAGCGCCTTCTTCACCGCGCGGTGCATGTCCAACACCACCGGATCGAGTTCTTGCTCTAGGCCGTCCATCTTGAGCAGCCCGACTCCGTGTTCGCCGGTGACGGTGCCACCGAGTTCCAGTGCAGCGTCGATGATCTCGGCGAAGGCGGCCTGGGCCCGCTCGCGAGCGGGAAGGTCGTCGTGTGGAGTGATGAGCAACGGATGCAGGTTTCCGTCGCCTGCGTGGGCGATGTTGGCGATCGTCGTCTCGTAACGCAGGCCGATCTGCTCGATGCGCGAGAGCATTTCGGGCACATGCTTCTTCGGCACGCAGACGTCCTCGGTCAACACCGGCCCTAGCCGCTCCATCGCCGGGTACGCCAACCGCCGGGCTGCGAACAGCGCGTCGGCCTCCTCCTGATCGGTCGAGACCGCAGACCACGTGGCCCCGGCCTCGTCGAAGCACGAGAGCATCTTCTCGGCTTCCTGGTCTCCGATGAGTCCGGGGTCGTCGATCCGCCCGAGCAGCACCACATTCGCCTCGACCGACAGTCCCATGTTCTTCCAGGCGTCGACGGCGATGAGGCACTGCTTGTCGATCAGCTCCAACGCGGAGGGCGTCAATCCTGCGGCGGCCACCGCGGCGACGGCACGCCCGGCGTCGACGATCGAATCGAAGTAGCCGGCAACGGTCCGCTGCGGATCCTGGAGCGGGCGCAGCTTGAGTGTCACCTCGGTGATGATGCCCAGAGTGCCCTCCGATCCGACCATCAGACCTGCAAGATCGTATCCGGCAACGCCTTTGGCGGTCTTACGTCCGAGCCTCACCAGCTCTCCGGTTCCGGTGACCACCTGCATGCCCATGACGTAATCGCGGGTGACGCCGTACTTCACGCAGCACAGTCCACCGGCGTTGGTGGCGACGTTGCCACCGATGGTCGACCACGGTGCGCTGGCCGGATCCGGTGGGTACCAGAGACCCTGTTCGGCGACCGCTGCCCGCAAGTGGTCGTTGACCACCCCTGGTTCTACGACGGCGTAGCGCTCGAGCGGGTCGATCTCCTTGATCGCGTCCATGCCGTCGAGAGCGAGGACGACGCATCCCTCGGTGGCGTTCGCGCCGCCGGACAGTCCGGTGCCCGCCCCGCGAGTGACGACGGGTGCGCCGTGAGCGAGGCATGCACGGACGACACTCTGCACTTCCTCGGCGGTGCGGGGGCGCACGACGGCAACAGGCATCGCAAACGGTGCCCATTCCGCCTCGTCGTGCTGGTACGACGTGATGACGTCGGGATCGGCAACGACGCGGTCCGCGGGGAGAGAGTCCGACAACTGTTCGACGAGCGACATGACTCGACTCTAGCTGTGACCTGCATCTCGGCCAATGTAGGTTTTCTCTATGTCGCCTGCGAAGTCATGGATGGAACTGCTGCTCGACGACGCGTCCGTCGACGAGTTGGAAGCCCATCGCCGGGACCTTCCCGGTGCCGAGGCGCATGCGGCTCTACGGCTGCGCACCCTGCTCGATCAACGCAAACAGCGCAGCACCGAGCTGTCGGCGCTCAACGACATCGCGGTGCGTCTGACGACGGTGCGAGACAACCGGATTCTGTTGCAGGAAGTGGTGGACCAGGCGCGCAGACTGCTCGGCGTGGATCTGGCCTACATGGGTTCGGTCTATGGGGACGAGTTCGTCATCGAGGTGACCAGTGGTGCACTGACACCGAAGCTCGTGGGCATCAGGCTCGCGCAGGACGAGGGTCTCGTCGGCCTCATCGTGCGCGGAGCCTCGCCGTCGTGGACCCCCGACTACCAGAGCGAACCGGCGTTTCGGCATATCACCGGGGCAGACAGCGCGGCGCGGTCGGAGAACATGCGCGGCTTGCTGGGCGTACCGCTGCGGGTGGGCGACCGGGTGATCGGCGCATTGTTCGCGTGCAAGCGGCAGGAGCGCGACTTTGCAGACAGCGAGATCGCTCTGCTGTCGGCACTGGCCGCACACGCGGCCATCGCCATCGAGAACGTGCGGGCGATCGACAAGCTCGAAAAACTCAACGCCGAATTATCCCTTCGCACTGCTGAATTGGAGCAGACCCTGCAGTGGGACCGCACGTTGACTCAGGTCGTCCTCCGCGGAGGCGGCGTGCGGAGTCTGGTTCGGGAGGTGGCGACGGCCACCGGACGCCCCGCGCACTTCCTGGCCGACGGCGCGTCGGTACCGGCTGCGTTGGAAGGCCGGTCCGCCCAGGTCGAAGCCATGGTCGAACGGTGCAGAGCAGGCGCGGACACTGCCGTCGACGGCGACATGACAGCTCGTCGGGTGGTGGCAGCCGGCAACTTTCTGGGGGTGTTGATCTCCGTCGGACGCGACGATAGTCAGACCCACCTACTTCTCGATCGAGCTGTACCGGCCATCGCACTGTCGCTCGCAGAGGAGCGTGCGGCAGCGGAATCCGCACGCCGGGCACAGGACGCATTCTTGCTCGACCTACTCCTCCATCCAACCTCGTCACCGGATGACGAACGCAGGCAGTTCCACCGTGCCGGACTGGCGCCGGACGTGACGTACTGCGTCGCGGTTGCGCAGGGAGACGCGTCGAGACCTGAGTTGGAGTCCATCGCACTGCCGCCGGGTTCTGTTGTGGCAGAGCAAGGATCGAGGGTTCTGCTGGTGGTTCCTGCTCGAGAGTCGGCTGCTGTACGCCGTATGCTCGTCACCCGTGCGACCGTGGGAATCTCCGAGCCCGCACGAGGTGCCGACGCTCTGGCGACGGCGTTCCGAGAAGCGCAACAGACAGTGGACGTGCTGACGACTCTCGGCAGGGATGGCGACGTGTCCTCGGCGCGCGGCCTGGGGATCTATCGAATCCTGCTGAGCCACATGGCCCGTGAGCACTTGGACGAACTCACCGAGGACAAGCTCGGGCCGCTGCTCGCCGAGCAGAACAAGCGCGGGGTGCCGCTGATGGAGACGTTGTCGACGTATCTGGCTCACGGCCGCCATCATTCGGCTACCGCGTCGAGCTTGGGGGTGCACGTCAACACGCTCTACCAACGGCTCGAAGCCATCGACCGGCTTATCGGTACGCAGTGGCGTGACCCGGACGATGCTCTCGATCTCCAGGTGCTCATGCGCCTGCGACGATCGGCCGACCTGCTGGGTCTGTGATCCGAGCGAATCGGTGCTCGTCGGATAGCGTCGGGGGATGGCAGTCGACTTCTCGTGGTCTCGATTTCTGTGGATAGTCTTCGTTTTCGTCGGTGTGCCGTCGACACTCTGGGCTCTCTTGCTGTGGGCCCGGTTCAGGAAGCGCAGGGAGAGAGCGGGGACCGGCCCGCTGGGCTTGTGGGCCACCGGATCGATAGCTGTCGCATCGGGTTTCGCCGCGTGTGCAGGCTGGTTGAGCTGGTCTGCCGATCAACGGGGCGAGTTCCGTGGGCCTGGGCTCCCTGCCCCGAACGCGTTCCCGTCATGGCAGGTGGCCGCGTGCGGTGCGACGGTGGTGTTGTTGTTCCTGCTGGCCGCGCATCTGTCACGTTGGCCGAAGACCGGCGGGCACGTCGCTGCGTTGGGCACGACGGCGGGGTTCTCGACGGCGTTCTGCATCGAAGCGAGCACCGATGCCACCGGGCAGTCGGGTGTGGGTGTCATTCTGTGCATGATCGGCTGGGGAACCAGCTTGTTCCTGCTGGTGCTCGTTCGGAACGCGGTCGGTGGGCTGAAGCGGCCGACAGCCGAGCGGTGAATCGAGTCAGAGCTCGACGCCTGTTGCTTCGACCACGCTCGCCCACAGTGCATCTCGCACGCGAGGTGAATCTCCACGCCACGACGGGTAGTGCGTCGGACGCGGGGCCCGGTCGTGCCAGAACGTACCGGTACTGGTCAATGCCTGGTCGGATGCGACGAGCCAGACGATGGTGTCGGCCCCGTCGTGCGCGCTACGCAGAATGGGCTTCATCACCGAACCGAACAGTGGCATCGACCCGGTGACGCCAGGAGTGGCCGCCCAGCCGGGGTGCATGCTGTGCACCACCGGATCGTCTTCGAGCGAAAAGCGTTCGGCCAGTTGCTCGGTCACGACCACCTGCATACGTTTGGTCCTGGCGTATGCCGTCATACCGGAGTATCTGCCGTTCTCGAACTCGAAGTCGGCCGACTGCAACGGCACCGGGTACATGCCGCCGCTCGAGACGAACACGACCCGCGATCCGGCGTCGAACAATTCTCTCAGCCCCACCGTCAGCGCGACCGGTCCGAGAACATGGGTGGCGAAAGCGGATTCGTGCCCCTGCGCCGACAGCTGCCGCTCGTCCGGCATCACCCCGGCGCAATGCACGAGCGCGTGCACCGACGCGAGTTCGGACGCCAGCGCCGCGGCCAAGGCGGCCACCGAGTCGAGGTTGCTGATATCGCACTCACGCACCACCAGGGAGGCGTCGGGAACCTCGGCTCGGATGGCGGCGGCCGCGGACTCCAGCCGATCGGCAGACCTGCCGACCAGGTGCACCCGTGCCCCGAGCCGCGCAAGTTCCTTCGCAGTGGCAGCTCCCAGACCGGACGACGCACCGGTCACCACCATGTCGATGGGGGAGGGGAACGGCGTCGGATCCGCGGCCCAGAATCGTCGCCGCACTGTGGCGCCGATGCGGGAGTATCCGGGAACGACTGCTCGGTCGAGGATCGTGTCCAGCGTGCGGGTCAGCAATGACATGCCGCTCTGATACCCCGCGGTAACCGGATGTATGCGCGTCCGCACGCCGGGGTCGATGCCAGAATGAGTGCATGGTTCACCCCGCCGTCTCCGACGTCACCCGCGAGATCCTCGCCGAACTTCCCGCACACCGACGCGAGACGTTCGAGTTGCGTCTCGAGCAGTGGTTTCCCGATCTGCACGACGCGGTCACGGCCGTCTACCCCGATCCCGACGCCGTGGCGGCGACCCTGGTGGAGATCGCTGCGCGCGCCTACGCCGCCCGCCCGGAGGATCTGCACCGGCTCGATCAGCGCCGTTTGCTCGAACCGGACTGGTTTCAGCAGCCGGACATGTTCGGCTACGCCTGTTACGTCGACCGGTACGGACAGACGCTGCGCGGGGTGGGCGAACGGCTCGACCATCTGACCGATCTGGGTGTCACCTACCTGCACCTGATGCCGCTGCTGCAACCGCGGCCCGGCGACAACGACGGCGGATACGCGGTGATGGACTACCGAGCGGTGCGCGACGATCTCGGTACCAACGAGGACCTGCGGGCGCTCGCGGAGACACTACGTGGACGCGGCATCAGTCTTGTGGTCGACCTGGTACTCAATCACGTTGCTCGCGAACACGAATGGGCCGAGAAGGCGCGCTCGGGTGATCCGAAGTACCGAGACTACTTCCTGATCTATCCCGATCGCACCACCCCGGACTCGTACGAGCGCACTCTCCCCGAGGTGTTTCCCGACTTCGCGCCCGGCAGCTTCACGTTCGACGACACACTCGGCGAGTGGGTGTGGACGACGTTCAACGAATGGCAGTGGGATCTGAACTGGGCCAATCCCGCTGTGCTGCAGGAGTTCGCGAGCATCGTGCTGCACCTGGCCAATCTCGGGGTCGAAGTGCTTCGCCTCGATGCGATCGCATTTCTGTGGAAACGGCTCGGTACCAACTGCCAGAACCAACCCGAGGTGCATGCGGTCACCCAGGCCCTGCGCGCCACCGCTCGACTCGCTGCTCCGGCCACGTTGTTCAAGGCCGAGGCGATCGTCGGACCCCGCGATCTGCTGCCGTACCTGGGTCAGGGGCGGCATACCGGACGGGTCTCGGACATCGCGTACCACAACTCGCTGATGGTGCAGGTGTGGTCGATGTTGGCAACGGGCAGTACAGCTTTGGCGCGTCACGCGTTGGCATCGTTGCCCCCGACACCGCCGAGCGGCACCTGGGTGACATACGTTCGCTGCCACGACGACATCGGCTGGGCCATCGACGACGGCGACGCGGCGTCTCTCGGACTCTCGGGCGCAGGGCATCGCCACTTCTTGGCCGACTGGTATTCCGGGGAATTCGACGGCTCGTGGGCCGAAGGCCTGGTGTTCCAGTACAACCCGGACACCGGCGACCGCCGGATCAGCGGAACCGCGGCAGCACTGACCGGTCTCGGCCCGTCCCGCTTGGATCCCGACGGCGGATTCGGGCGAATCTTCCTGGCGCACGCCATCATTGCCGGATGGGGCGGAATTCCGGTGGTGTGGAGCGGCGACGAGCTCGGCTCCCCGGGAGATCCGAACTGGGCCCAGGAACCAGCTCATGCCGAGGACAACCGGTGGGTGCACCGGCCGCGGGTGACCGACGCCGATCGCGCCGGCCGATTCCAGCAGGGGAGCGACGCGCAACGAGTGTTCGACGGTATCGCGCGGATTGCGAAGGTACGCGCCGGACTGCCGATGTTGCACGCCGAGGCGCCGGTGGACGTGCAGAGCGAGTCGGACGACGGTCTGCTCGTGGTGCGCAGGCGGCATCCCAGCGGCACTCTCGTCGCGCTCTACAACGTCACGGCCGAACACCGGTCGTTCCCGCACGCGCAGCTGATCGAACTCGGAATTCCGGCCCCGGTCGAGGTTCTCTCGCAGCACGATCTGCAGGTCGACGACACCGGCTCGGTGTGGTTGCCGCCGTACGCGGCGTGGTGGATCGTCGACAACCCGCTGCGCTAGAAGAGGCGATGCCGTGACCGGGCTGTTACCCTCCCCGAGACGGTCGGCCGGATACGAACAAGGGGACAATCTCGATGCTGCATGCTCGGATACGAAGTCTGGTGCTCGCTGTGGTGGCGGTGTTGGTCGCCACGATGGCAACGGTGCTGATGGGGACCGGTGTGGCGAAGGCCGACTCCGAGCTCGTCTACGTCTACTCGCCGTCGATGGACAAGAACATCCCGGTCAAGGTGCTCAAAGCTGCAGGCGGCGGCCCCGCACCCACTTTGTACCTGCTCGACGGCCTGCGTGCGCCCGAGAACGACAACGGCTGGCTCATCGAGACCGACGTCGAGAGCTTCTTCGCCGACAAGCACGTCAACGTGGCCATCCCGTTCGGCGGCGGCGGCACGTTCTACTCCGACTGGCAGCGCGACGACCCCAAGCTCGGACGGGTGAAGTGGGAAACGTTCCTCACTCAGGAGCTGCCGCCGTTCATGGCCGATCGGTTCGGCAGCGACAACGTCAACAACGCGGTGGCCGGACTGTCGATGAGCGGAACCTCGGCTCTGAACCTGGCCGCCCACCACCCCGACTTCTACAAGGCCGTCGCATCGTTCAGCGGTTACCCGACGGCCAGTAGCCCCGGGTTCGCGCAGGGCATCGCGGTCGCCGTCGGCGAGATGGGCGGCAACGCTCGCAACATGTGGGGTACCTGGCCGTCCGCGGACTGGATCCGCAACGATCCGTCCCTCAACGTCGGTGCGTTGCGCAACACGGCAGTCTTCGTCTCCTCGGGGAGCGGCTCACCGGCCACGGACCCTGTGTTCAATCCGGCCAGCAGCAGCTTCGACCCCGTCAAGTTCGCACAGATGGTGCCGCTCGAGACTGCAGCGGGAATGAGCAGTCGGGCATTCGTCCCCCTCCTCCAGGCGGTGGGCGGGCGTCCCAACGTCAAGATCACCGGCACCGGTGTGCACTGGTGGAACCACTGGGAGCAGCACCTGCACGAGGCGTGGTTCGAGACAATCGCTCCTGCTGTCGGCGGCTGACAGCTACTCTGTCCGCCATGACGCCACCGCGGATCACCGTCGACTACACGGTGCTCGACTGCCCGGATCCCGCCGCACTCGGCCGGTTCTACAGCACCATCCTCGGATGGGAGCCCGTCCGCGACGACGGGGACTGGGTGGTGGTGCACGGCCCGGGCGAACTGCGGCTCGCCTTTCAGAAGGCGCCGGACTTCACCCCCATCGACTGGCCGAGCGAGGGCATCAAGATCCACCTCGACCTGGTGGTGGACGACATGGAACAGGCCAGGGACTTCGTCGTCGACGCCGGGGCCGAACTCATCGACCACGCGCAGCCCTCGTTCTGGGTGTATCGCGATCCCGCGGGGCACATCTTCTGCCTGTGCAAAAGAGAATGAAGGAACCGTCATGGTCAGCGAAGCCCACCCGGTACTCGTCGAGCGATCGGCCCTCGTCCGGGCGGACGCCGCTACCGTGCACGCGCTGATCGACAACTTTCACCATTGGCAGCAGTGGTCGCCCTACGAGGGACTCGACCCTGGTTTGCAGCGCACCTACACCGGTCCCGACGCCGGAGTGGGTGCGTCGTACACGTGGTCGGGTAACCGCAAGGCCGGCGCGGGGACGATGACCATCACCGAATCGATTCCCGAACGAATCGTGCTCGACCTCGCGTTCACCAAGCCGCTGAAGAACCGGAACGTCACGGCGTTCCTGCTCGAGCCCGTCGCCGACGGAACCCGGGTGACCTGGCGCATGTCGGGAAAGCAGAACAAGCTGTTCGCTCTGATCGGAAAAGTGTTCTCGATGGACAAGCTCGTCGGGCCGGATTTCGAGAAGGGGCTCAGGCAGCTCGCGGCTGTGGCCGAGAAGGTCTGAGCATCTCCTCGCGTCGATCCGCTTGCTCGCCCAACCACCGGGCGAGAACCTGACATCCGGTCGAGTCGTCCTCGTACGGTTCGCGCGCGTATGCGATGTGCCTGCCGCCGCCGGGATTGGCCCATTCGAATCGGTGCCAGCGCAACGACTGCGGTAGATACCCGGCCACTTCGGCGGCCGCGGTGCGAAGGCGTCGAACATCCTTCGCCCACTGCGAGGGCCGAAGGCGGGTTCGGGTCGCGTTCTGAAAGCTATTGCTTCGCAGTAAATTCCACAGTTCACGCAACCAGATCTTCGGGGTCCGAAACGACATCCATCGGGTGAGGTCCGCGATGTCACGGATCAGGCTGTCGTCGCTGGCGTTGCAGATCATGTCGGACTTCAGACCGATCCACTCGACCGGAATCGACTCGGGCAGAGCCGGACCCGCACCGGCGACGCCACGTCCGGTGCATCCGTCGACGGCACCGACCGGCTGCTGAGGATCCGATACCAGACCAGCGGCAACGATGCGGCTGCCGTCGATCGTTCCGTCGTGCACCAGACCGAGCACCTCGCGGACGACGGTCGCACCCTGGGAGTACCCGATCAGGGCGATCGGTCCGCTGGTGCCCTCGACGGCGCGGCGCAGGCGTCTGACGCCGATGTCTGCGCTGTGTCGAAAGCACAGCCCGCCGAATGCGACCGGACCGTACGACGCCGGATAGCCGACCCACCGGCCGACGAAGCGGTCGTCGAGCTCGCCCACGACGCAGGCCAGCAGGCCGGTCACCCGCGTCCGGTGGTCGGACGGATGTGATTCTCCGGTACCTCCGACGGCGAGTACGGTGACCTTCTCCTGGCTCATGGCTGTCAGTCTGGTGGGCGAACCTGAGCCGGACGCCCGACAAATACTGAGAACTGTCTGGCAGTTCGGTCCGGGTCAGGCCAGAGCAGTGCGTACGTCGTCGAGGGCGTCGCGGAGGAGTGCCTCGTACAGATCCGGGTCGGGTACGGCCGCGCTGTTGGACGTGATGCCGACGGTGACGGTATCGCCGATGCCGTGAACTCCGTGGGTCAGGCTCATGGCAGGGGACAAAGCCGGGAAACCTGCGGTGAATCGGACGGAGCCGCCGCCGAACGTGAGGTCTGCGGCACCGCGCGAGACGCTGGACACGACGGTGTTCCCGGTGACCGCCGGAGGGGCAGCGGTCGGATCGAACTGCGCGACGCCCCATTCGGCGAGAAAAGCCGGCACGTGGGCTTCGACGTCGTCCTGTGATGCGCGGGCTGCCTGCGACAGCGGATGATCCGCGCGAGCTCGGCGCGCGGCCAGATCGGCGGCGACGAGTCGGCTGCGAGTACGGATGTCCGGTTCGGCGGGAAACAGTCCGACGCCGACGTTTCCGAAATTGTTTCGCGCGTCGGCTCGTGCATCCCTGGCGACGGTGACCTCGGCGGCCAGATCCGCCGGATCTTCGAGAAGGCGTTGGAGCGCAACAGACAGTGCGGTCAGCACGAACGTGGTGACGGTGGTACCGCCGGACTGCAGGTCGGCCTTGCGGAGCACGATGGTCCGCACGGACGTCCGTCCGGTGGGGGCGACGTCGAGCGCGGTCAGAGGGCGCGAATGTGTGGGCGGGGGAATATCACCCGAGTCGGTGCCTCGTTCGAGGCTCAGCGCGTCGCGTCGGGCACGGACGCCGCCGCGAACCATCTGTGCCAGTTGCAGCGGAAGAGCCGCAGCGGCAACCATCGAGGAAGCCAGCTCTGATACCGGAGGGAGTTGTTCCGGGGCCGAAGCCGGTGGGAGTGGATGCGTGCCGAACAGGTCACGGGCAGTGCGAGCGGCCAATGTCCCGTCGGCCGCCGCGTGCGAAAGCTGTAGCACGGCAACGAGGGCCGTGCCACCGGGAGCGTCGGCGATGTTCGGATACAGGTGTAGGTGCCACACCGAAACTCGGGGGTCGACCTGACGCTCGAACGAGGCTGCGATCGCATCGAGGCACTCCGACCAGGTGATCGTCGTCCGGTGGACGGAGATCGTGTCGGACTGCGGACCCGCCTCGGTCCAGCGCGGGTAGTCGAGGCCGCATGCCACGTCCATGATGCGTCGACGCAGGACCTCCACGCGGCTGCTGCGCTCGTACAGTCGTGCCACCTCGGCGTCGACGTCCGTGGATCCGCTGTCGAAGCAGTACAGCAGAAACTGGTCGCTCGGAATCTTCGACGCCATCCAGTACGCGCGAGCATCGGCCGGATGCAGGCGCGTCGATCCGGGGCGTCGGTGGTCGGCTCGAGCGCGGGGCACGCGTCGAGCCTATGCGTCGCACTACGAATCGAGATTTTCCATACTGACCGGTCCTGTTCTGTGAAGTGTCACCAGGACGGGCCGAGGACTTCTTCGATTGCCTGGAGGTCTACCGGCGGCATCGGCGCTAGCCTGATCCAATGCATCGACCAGCACTGTGGCCGCAACGCTGCGGCACCTCATGGCGGGTGTCGTGACGCCCAGAGTTGCGTCGGGCTATCGGGCGGGATTGCGTTCCTCGACCAACGCCGCTGCATCGGCCGACTTCGTCACCGACATCTCCTACACCGAGTACGGCTCCGCGGCCTGCACCCTCGGGGTCGCCGCGGACAACACCGTCTTCGTCGCGCCCGCGTACACCGTCGACGGTGTCGGTGTACTGCGCTCCTCGGACTTCGGAAAGTCATGGCGTGCATCGGTTCCCGAGGGTGTGCAACAGAGTCGCAATCGTCCGTATCTGTACTTCGACGACGTCGACGAGCGGCTGTTCCTGCACGCCGGCCGTTTCGACGCGGTGCCGCCCCATCCGCTGAGAACGGGCTTCACCCTCGGAGTCAGTGACGATCGGGGCGAAACCTGGCGCACGCGAAAAGTGGCATCGAAAGCCAGGGCGGACGCCAAAGTATTTGCTGGACCGAGTATTTCACGGGAGGGAAGGGTTACGTACCTCTCTGCGCCGACGCCGTTCGCAGTGCGGGTGCGGCCACTGATCAACGTCACCCGTCAGGTCATCTGGCGGTCCTTCGACGGCGGTGTGAAGTGGGAGGTGGCCGGTGGTTTCGACATCGACTCGAAGAACATCCCCGGGTTACCGAGCCGGGAGTACGTTGCCTTCGGTAAGGGCGTCGTCGGTCCGGACGGCACGGTCTACATCGGTGGCCGCTACGGTCGACGGTTCGCGGTGGCGGTCAGTCGCGACGAGGGCCTGACGTGGGACGTTCGGATGGTTCCGGGGTCGGCGTTGGCGAAGTACCACAACGCCTTGCATTTTCTGCTGCTCGGTTCGCGTTACCTGCTGCCGGAGTCGATGGCCGTCGACGACGACGGAAACGTGTACGCGGTGTGGCCGGACCGCGACGGATTGCTGCATGCCGCCTGGTCCTCGGACGGTGCGGTCAGCTGGTCGAGGCCGGTGGTGGTATCGGCACCAGGAGTGCGCGACGCTCGCTTCGGTGCGATCACCGCCACCGGGTCCGGGCGGGTGGGTATCGCGTACTACGGACGTGAGAAGGGTCGTGCGTTCCACGGCTTCATCGCGCAGTGCCGCGACTTCCGTACCGGCGGCCCGGTGTTCGTCGGTGGAAAGTACAACGAACCCGATGCGCCGTTGTTTCCGTACGGGTTCTGCAGTGTCGTACCGGGTTTCGGGTTGGGGCGCTCGCTCAACGAGATCGTTCGCGTGCATTTCGCCCCCAACGGTGACCTCGTGACCGGTGCCGCGATGCAGATGCGGGGAAGAAACAGGCAACGCCCCTGGGCGGCGCGATCGGAACACACCGAGATGCAGGCGGTCCTGGGACGGCTGGGCCGAGTCGTCAGAGCGTAAAGGCCGAAAGGCCCTGCAGCAGTGCGCTGCAGGGCCTTTCGTGGTCTTGCGTAACCCCTAGGCGACGTTGATCATGCCGACGGTGGGGAAGAAGAAGCAGCTCTTGTCCGAACCGTCGAGGGCCTTGTGGTTCACGGTGCCGAACACCGCGGCGAGAACGGTTCCCGATCCGGTTTCGACGGGTACCGCGCGGGCACCGGCGGCAGGCAGCGAGTCGATCGCGCCGATGACGAACGGCCGAACGATGTCCTTCGCGGCGTCGGGCACGCCGGAATTGGTGAGGATCGAATCGGCGAGAGTGGTTGCCAAGCCGCCGAAGTCGGCGAATCCGCCCTGCAGGGTGTTGACGTTGAACCAGGCGACCTGCATCCCGGTCTTGTTCTCGGAATCGTTCACGATTCCGGCCGGGACGAATGCGAACATCGTTTCGCCCTTGTCGACTGCATTGAGCTCGGGAATCTGGATGGACGGCAGGAACGGCAACGTGGGGATGGCCGGCGCGGTCAGCTGCGGCCAGGGTCCTGCCGCTCCGCCCGCGACACCGGGAACGATGCCGAGGGGCGAGCTCGCCGTTGCAGAGCAGTTGATCGCTGCGGTGGGGTAGAAGAACGGCGTGATGCCGAAGTCGGTGAGGGCTTTGTTGGCTGCGTTCAGTGCGGCGAACGGATCGACGTTCGCATCCTCGGCGACCGGGGTGCGTGAGTCGGCGATCGCGGTCGCGGCGTCGAGCGAGGCACCGCCCTGTCCCTGCAGTGCGGCGATCGCCTGCGCCAGCGGATCGGCCGGTGCCGGATCCGCTGCCGCGGTGGCAGGAACAGCGAGCAATGCCGCGCAGGAGAGCGCGAGCGCGCCCGCCAAGCGGCCGAGGCGACGAGACATGTGTGACTCCTGTGACTGATGTGGCTTATGTTGCGGTTGCGCTGATACCACCACACATCATCTCGACGTCACAAGCTCAGCCGGAATCCGTTGTTCAATCGAGACGGTGCCTTCGAGCCAGTTCGCGGAGAACTCAGCCCACGTCGATCCCGAAGTCGCGCACGATTCCCTCCAGGCCCGATGCATAGCCCTGGCCGATGGCGCGGAATTTCCATTCGGCCCCGCGCCGGTACAGCTCGCCGAACACCATGGCCGTTTCGGTGGAGGCGTCTTCACTGAGGTCGAAGCGGGCGAGTTCGCGCCCGTCGGACTTGTCCACCACGCGGATGAAGGCGTTGACGACCTGACCGAAGTTCTGGCCCAGGGCGTCGGCGTTGTGAATGGACACCGGGAAGACGATGGAGTCGACGTCCGGGGTCAGGGCCACCAGGTCGACATCGATGCTCTCGTCGTCGCCCTCGCCCTCGCCGGTCCGGTTGTCGCCGGTGTGCTCGATGGCACCGTCGGGGGAGCGCAGGTTGTTGTAGAAGACGAAATAGCTGTCGCTCAGTGCCTTCTTCGTGGTGCGAAGTCCGATGGCGCTGGCGTCGAGATCGAAGTCACCGCCGGTGGTGGCGCGGACATCCCAGCCCAGTCCCACGCTGACGGCGGTCAGATTCGGTGCTTCTTTGGTCAGCGAGACATTTCCACCCTTGGCAAGCGTTACGCCCATGTCCATCCACTCCTCAGCGCGTTCGTCCGTGCATCGTCCTCTCCACCATATTCATGTTCGTGATGTCGATGCTCGAGGTGCTCGTGTGAAGCCGGAGGAAAACGTGATGGGTGTGAGCAGTGTGGCTGGCGGTACCGATGGGATTGTGGTGGGATACGACAAACGATGAAAGCTAGCAGTGGTTGTGCGATTTCTCGGGTAGGCGCGCCGCGGCGATCGAACGACAATGGAGATTTCTGTGCAGGTTTCGCGACGTGAACTGTTCAAGTACGCCGCCGCGGGGTCCGCGGCTGCCGTCGGATTGGTTGCGCTGGGCACGGCGACCGCGCACGCCGACGCCGGACTCGGCACACTCGTCGACTATTCGGGTGGGGTGCCGTCTGCCTCGGCGATCAAGCAGGCCGGTCACCTCGGGGCTGTCCGATACGTCTCCGATCGGCGGCCGGACGCGAACTGGATGATCGGCAAGCCGATGCGTAAGTCCGAGGCGGACTCGCTGACCTCCGCCGGGCTGGAGGTGGTCTCGAACTACCAGTTCGGCAAGGGCGCGACGTCGGATTGGCGTGGTGGGTACGCAGCGGGCGTGAAGCATGCCACGCGTGGCCTCGAACTCCACACGGCTGCAGGCGGTCCGGCTGACCGTCCGATCTACGCGTCCATCGACGACAACCCCACCGCAGTGGAGTTCGCAACCTTGATCGCGCCGTACATCCTGGGCTGGCAGTCGGTGATCGGAGCCGAGAACACGGGGATCTACGCCAATTCACCGACCATCGAATTGGCCTCGGTCGCCGGACTCGGCCAGTGGTATTGGCAGCACAATTGGGGAACACCCAAGGGTTTCGTTCATCCCGACGCGCACATTCATCAGATCCGAATCGACAAGGATTTCGTGGGCGGAGTCAAAGTCGACATCAACAACATTCTCAAAGCCGATTACGGGCAGTGGTCGAAATCTGCCACCAACATTCTCTGAAATACCATCGATGTAATTCATTCGGACAATCTCTGAATGCAGTGCGACATTCGGTGTCCGCCGCTCGCGCACATTCTTTCCGAATTGCCCTGTACCAACAGTTCGCCCCCGGCTTCTCATGGAAGCCGGGGGCGAACTGCGTCGGTGGTGCAGCTACGAGCTACGGAACGTAGACCGTACCGATGGTGGGCAGGAAGGTGCAGCTGCGCGGCGCTGCCGCCGGGTCTTCCTTCGACTGCGTGGTGATCGAACCGGAGACGACCGACAGGACGCGTCCGGGGCCGGTGTCGGCGATCGCGGACAGCGTCGCCGGACCGTCGGCGTTGATCATGGCCGCGCCGGTCAGATCCTGGGTACCCGAGCGACGGTTGTCGATGTTGAGCCAGGTCACCGTCAGAGGGGCTGCCTGCTCTGCGGCGATCGGTGCGGTGCCGAGGGCGGTGAAGACGAAGCCGGCCTGGCCTGCACCCGGTCCGGGAGGCGGCAGAGTGGCGGGGCCGGGTACGGCCAGAGCGGTTCCGACGGAATCTGCGGTGTCGGAGATGCACCCCATGCCGAGCGTCGGGTACAGGAACTGGGCGATGACGGGTCCGTCGGCCGGCAGGTCCGGTCCGCCGCCGCCGGAGCCGTCCAGGAACGTGATGACGCGCTCGAGCAGGGCCTTGACCTGGTCCGGCAGCTGCGCCGTCTCGAGCAGTGCGCGGGCCTGACCCAGCAGGTCGGCGGCCGGAGCGGCTCCCACATCGGCGGGTCCGGCTGCGGCACCGAGAATGGCCGGTGCGAACGAGGCGAGTGCTTCCACCTCGGCAAGGTTGGGCATGGGCTCACCGGGAGCGGGAAGGAACTGAGCGATCAGAGCAGCGGGATCGGCCGGTGCTGCGGGCAGATCTGCCGGTGCCATCGGCACCAATGGCTGTGCGGATGCGCTGGTCGGCACGACTAGTGCGGCGGCTGCGGTTACGGCCAAGGCTGTAACTACGCGACGCGTTCCGCGGGTACGAAGCACGGTGATATTCCCCATTCTGATCATGACGCGGGCCCACGGCGACAGCCGGTGCTCGAGGGGTCACTCTATGTAGCGCAATCCCCGATGTACAGCTGTTGTCGATCGAGCCCTCCCCCGTCGCATCTATGCCAGGGCAGTCTATTGGTCACACGCTGCGAATTCTCCGCAGACGCACACGATAACCTGTTACTGAAGTTATCAGTGTGAAAGGTGATGCAAATGTTACTCGGCTGCATCCGTGATTGGGGTGCGTGAGCGGAGCCCTATAAGCTCGACGATCGATACACGGCATCGATACCGAACGGAACCGCACGCACAGTGAACCGACTTGTTCGGCTGGCCCCCGTTCTGCTCGCGGTCTCGGTGATCAGCCGATTCGTCTGGGCCTTCGCGACGCCCAACGGAATGAACCTCGTGGACCTCCACGTCTACGTCGACGGCTCCGCGGCACTGCTCGGCGGCAATCTGTACGACTACACGTATTCGGTACAGACCCCGGACTTCCCGCTCCCGTTCACGTACCCGCCGTTCGCCGCGCTCGTGTTCTTCCCGCTGCACTACCTGCCGTTCACCCTCGTCGGCGTCCTGTGGCAGGCCGCGACCATGATCGCGCTGTTCGCCGTGGTGAGGCTGACGCTGTCGATGGTTCTCGGCGGCGAGCGCGCCGCCGAACCGCGCTGGGTGCGCATCGCACTGTTGTGGACCGCGCTGGGGTTGTGGTCCGAACCCGTGCGCACGACGCTGGACTACGGCCAGGTCAACGTGTTCCTGGTGCTGCTGGCGATTCTCGCGGTACGCATCAGCAGGTGGTGGGTGGCAGGTGGATTGGTCGGCTTCGCTGCCGGAATCAAGCTGACCCCGGCCATCACCGGTCTGTACTTCCTGGCCACGCGCAGATGGAAGGCCGCGGCGTTCTCGGCAGTGGCCTTCGCGCTCACCGTTGCGGTCAGCTACGCGGCGCTCGGACACCAGGCGGCCACCTACTTCACCACGCTGCTCGGCGATGCCGACCGTATCGGCCCCGTCGGCTCGGTCTGGAATCAGTCCCTGCGCGGAGCGCTCAGCCGAATCGCGGGGGAGGACGTCGGGCAGGGCCCGCTGTGGATCGTCGCCGCCGTCGTCGCGACCGGACTCACGATCGCGGCTTGGCGTGCGATCGGACGCGAAGACCACCTGGGCACGCTGGTGATCGTGCAACTCTTCGGCCTGCTGATCTCGCCGATCTCCTGGTCGCATCACTGGATCTGGGTGATTCCGATGGTGATCTGGCTCGTGCACGGGCCGCTGCGCGATGTCGCCGGGGCGAAGATCGTCGCGGGCTACTGGTTGGTGACGGTGACCGTGGGGGTGCCGTGGCTGCTCAGCTTCTTCCAGGAATCGATCTGGACCATCCCCCGGCCCGCACTCGAGGCGTGGGCCGGTGCTGTCGACGTCGTCGGAGCGGCTCTGTTCCTGGGCTGGGTCGTCTACGCCGGACGCGTCACGAAGGCCCGACCAGTGAGTCGATCCGACGTGCCAGATCCACATCCTTCTGCGTGAGACCGCCGGCAGAGTGCGTGGACAGCGTGAACGTCAGCGTCCGCCACCTGATATCGATGTCGGGGTGATGGTCCGCCTCCTCCGCGGCGTCGGCCACGCGGTTCACCACCTCGATCGCGGCGGGAAACGATGCGAGCTCGACGGTGCGAGTCAGCGATTTTCCGAACACGGTCCATTCGGCGAGCCGGGCGTCCTCGATGTCACGGTCGGTCAGCAGTTCGGTCATAGAAAGATGGTGGCATGTCCGGTACACCCACCGCTGTGGTTGTCGCAGCCGCGTTGACGCACGACGGCAGGCTGCTGCTCGCGCAACGAACCCGTCCGCCCGAGTTGGCGGGCCTCTGGGAACTGCCCGGCGGCAAGGTCGAGCCGGGGGAGTCGGAGGACGCGGCTCTGGTGCGCGAGCTGCGTGAGGAACTGGGCGTCGAGTGCTCGATCGGAGCGGCGCTCACCGGCGACGTCGACCTGCACGGCGGGCTGGTGCTGCGCGCCTACCGCGCTTCACTCATCTCGGGAATGCCTGCAGCGCTGGAACATTCGGCCCTGCGGTGGGTGGATGCGGCGACGCTGCCGACGATGGATCTGGTCGACGCGGATCGGCTCTGGCTACCCGAACTTCAGCAGATTCTGCTCACTTCGCCCGGGCGGTCTTGAGGCCCTTCTTCAGGTCCTTCTTGGTTGCGCCTGCCGATTCGAGCTTCTTCATTCGCATGATGACCACGGGGCATGTGATGCACCGAACCTTCTTGCGACAGCATTTTTTCTTGGGCTTCATCCCCGAGACATCTACTGCCTTTATCTTGCCCATGAGCACCAAGACTAATGGGTGGCGCAGGTCACAAGCCTGAGGGTGGCGCGGGGTACCGTCGGACTACGGGTAAACTCGATCAGTCGCGAGAACCTCGCGGTGCAGCGCGCTTCTCTAGCGACATAAGCCCGCTAGCGAACAAGAGCCCGCATTCGACTCCAGGAGAATTTTTCGCGTGAGCGCCCCAAGCAGTGCAGACAACATCGACAGCACCACCACTTTTCGCAACGTAGCCATCGTTGCACACGTCGACCATGGCAAGACCACCCTGGTCGACGCCATGCTCCGGCAGTCAGGCGCGTTCGAGGAACGTGCCGAAGCGATCGACCGCGTCATGGACTCGGGTGACCTCGAAAAAGAAAAAGGCATCACGATCCTGGCCAAGAACACGGCCGTTCACAAGCGCAATGCCGACGGCACCATCACCGTCATCAACGTGATCGACACCCCCGGCCACGCCGACTTCGGCGGAGAGGTCGAGCGCGGCCTGTCCATGGTCGACGGCGTCGTCCTTCTCGTCGACGCATCCGAGGGCCCGCTTCCGCAGACCCGCTTCGTCCTGCGCAAGGCGCTCGCCGCCTCGCTCCCGGTGATCCTGGTCGTGAACAAGACCGACCGTCCCGACGCGCGTATCGAAGAAGTCGTCTCGGAGAGCCACGATCTGCTCCTCGACCTCGCGTCCGACCTCGACGACGAAGCGTCCGAGGCAGCCGAGCTCGCCCTCGACCTTCCTGTTCTCTACGCCTCCGGCCGTGAGGGCAAGGCGTCGCGTGTTCAGCCCGAGAACGGCAACGCGCCCGACGCCGAGAACCTCGACGAGCTGTTCGAGGTGCTGCTCAACTACGTCCCCGCTCCCAAGGGCAACGTCGACGCACCGCTGCAGGCACACGTCACCAACCTCGACGCGTCGGCCTTCCTCGGCCGCCTCGCCCTGGTGCGTATCCACAACGGCCAGCTCTCCAAGGGCCAGACCGTGAGCTGGATGCGCGAGGTCGACGGCGAGCCCGTCGTCCAGAAGGCCAAGATCACCGAGCTGCTCAACACCATCGGCGTCGAGCGCGTCCCCGGTGAGCGCGGCGTCGCAGGCGACATCGTCGCCGTCGCGGGATTCCCCGACATCATGATCGGCGACACCCTCGCCGATCTGGAGGACCCGGTCGCGCTGCCGCGCATCACCGTCGACCAGCCGGCCATCTCGGTCACCATCGGCACCAACACGAGCCCGCTCGTCGGACGCGTCAGCGGCCACAAGCTCACCTCGCGCATGGTCAAGAGCCGTCTGGACCAGGAGCTCATCGGTAACGTCTCGCTCAAGGTCCTCGACATCGGTCGCCCCGATGCCTGGGAGGTCCAGGGTCGTGGCGAGCTGGCGCTGGCCATCCTCGTCGAGCAGATGCGTCGCGAAGGCTTCGAGCTCACCGTCGGCAAGCCTCAGGTGGTCACCCAGCAGGTCGACGGCAAGCTGCACGAGCCCTTCGAAGAGCTCATGGTCGACACACCGGAGGAGTACCTCGGCGCGGTCACTCAGTTGCTCGCCGCTCGCAAGGGCAAGATGGTGCAGATGACGAACCACGGCGCAGGCTGGGTTCGCATGGAATTCATCGTTCCCTCGCGTGGCCTGATCGGTTTCCGCACCGAGTTCCTCACGGACACGCGCGGCACCGGTATCGCCAACGCCGTCTTCCACGGTTACGCACCGTGGGCCGGTGAGATCCGCGCCCGCCACACCGGTTCGCTCGTCTCGGACCGCCACGGCACCGTCACCCCGTTCGCGATGATCCAGCTGGCCGATCGCGGCACGTTCTTCGTCGAGCCGGGCGCGGACACCTACGAGGGCATGGTCGTGGGCATCAACCCGCGTCAGGAAGACCTCGACATCAACGTCACCCGCGAGAAGAAGCTGACCAACATGCGTCAGTCCTCCGCAGACGTCATGGAGACCCTGGCCAAGCCCAAGAAGCTGGATCTGGAAATGGCCATGGAGTTCTGTGCAGGCGACGAGTGCGTCGAGGTGACCCCCGAGGTCGTCCGCGTCCGCAAGGTGCACCTCGACTCCAACGAGCGCGCCCGTGAGCGTTCGCGTAGCAAGACTCGCGACAAGGCTGCTCTGTAAGACTCACTTCGTGCGGCAGAAGCGACGTGCCACCCTCGCGGTGCGCGTCGCTTCTGTCGCAGAAGGTAGCCGACTACGAAGGAGATCCTCGTTGCGCAAGGTGCTGATGCCGACGGTTCTGGTTCCTGCCATCGCTCTGGTACTCACCGCGTGCACTGCGGATCCGCCGCCCCCGATCGAGAGTGTCGAGACTCCGGTCAGCACGACGATGGTTCCGGCCGAGACCGGTGATCCGGTCGTCGTGGCCATCGACGACGTCGGTATCGGGTTCAACCCACATCTTCAGGCAGATCAGTCGCCTGCCACTGCAGCGGTGAGTTCGCTGGTGCTGCCCAGCCCGTTTCGCCCGGTCAGGAACCCCGATACCGGGGTGACCACCTGGGAGCCGGACCTGTCCTTGCTGGTCTCGGCCGAGGTGACGTCGCAGTCGCCGTTCACCATCCGCTATCAGCTGCGCAACGAGGCCCAGTGGTCCGACAGCGCACCGATCGCCGCCGAGGACTTCCGCTACCTGTGGCAGCAGATGATCACGCAGCCCGGTGTCGTCGATCCGGCGGGGTACGCCCTGATCAGCGACGTCGCGTCCTCTGGCGGTGGCAAGACTGTCGACGTGACGCTCTCGTCGCAGTATCCGGCCTGGCAGCGACTGTTCGCCGATCTGGTGCCCTCGCACCTGCTCAAGGACTCACCCGGCGGCTTCCAAGGGGGACTGACGGACAACGTGCCGGTCTCCGGCTCCCGGTTCAACATCAAGACCGTCGACCGGGGGCGGGACGAGATTCTGCTCGAACGCAACGACCGATTCTGGGACCGACCCGCATCACCCGACCAGATCCTCATCCGCCGCGGGGGAACCTCCGCTCAGCTGGCCGACTCACTGCGGTCCAGTGACGCGCAGATCGCCCAGGTTCGCGGGGGCTCGGCTCTGCGAGCTCAGCTCTCCGCAATTCCCGGAGTGCGAACCGACACCATCAGGCAGTCACGTGTGCTGTCGATGACGGTCAACGGTCGAGCTCCCAACATGTCCGATTCTGCTGTGCGGCAAGGGATATTCGGTCTTCTCGACCCGAATCTGCTGGCCACGGTCGGAGCAGGCGGCGGCGCGACGGATCTTCGGGCGGCGGCGCAGCTGTCCTCGCCGTCGGATCCCGGCTATTCCGCGACCGCTCCTGCCCCCATCGGCAGAACGGCCGCCCTCGATCTGCTCGACCGGGCCGGGTTCGTGCCGACACCCGACGCAGTGGTGACATCCACACCGAACCCGAGCGCAACGACCACCGCCGCTCCGACGACGAGCTCCGACCCGACGAGCACGGGCGCTCCGGCTCCGAGTGTCACCCGCCTCGCGGACGCGACCGGTACCGCGTTGCGGTTCGTGATCGGTGCCGTCGAGAACGACGACATCGCGCTCGCGGTCGCCGGGACCGCCGCCGACGAACTCATCGGCGCGGGCATCGACGCCACCGTCACGCCACTGCCCGCCGACGAGCTGTATTCGACGGCGTTGACCGACGGAACGGTCGACGCGGTGGTCGGGTGGACCAGCGCCGGAGTCGACCCTGCGACGGCCCTCGCCTCACGGTTCGGCTGCGTCGACGAACCGGCCGACGGCAGTGGCAACGGCGTCGAGGTGCCGCGCAACCTGTCCGGACTGTGCGTTCCGGAACTGCAACCGACGATCGACAGGGCACTGGTGAGCGGACTCGAGCCGTCCGTGGCCATCGACGACGTCGAGCCCAAGCTGTGGTCGCTGGCGTCGACGTTGCCCATCATGCAGGACTCGTCCGTGGTGGCTGCCGTTCCCGGCATCACCGGCGTCTCGCTGACCGGCCCGGTGGAGGTCGGGATCTTCTCCGACGCAACGCAGTGGATGCGGACACCCCGATGACCGAGCCCGTCGACACGAACGACAACAACACAGCGAGCAGCGGAGCCATGACGAACAAGTCGACGAGCGAGCCTTCCATCACGGAGCCTTCCATGACGGAGCCGCAGCGGATGCTCCTGGTGCATGCGCATCCGGACGACGAGACCATCACCACCGGCGGCACCATTGCTCACTACGTTCGAGCCGGGGCGGACGTCACGGTCCTCACCTGCTCACTCGGTGAGGAAGGGGAAGTGATCGGCGAGACGTGGGCCGATCTGGTCGTCGACCGTGCCGATCAGCTCGGCGGCTATCGAATTCTGGAATTGCATCGCGCTCTCGCGGCGCTGGGGTGCAACCCGCCTCGGTTCCTCGGTGGAGCCGGTCGTTGGCGAGATTCGGGAATGGCCGGTACGTCTGCTGCCCGCAAGCCGCGTGCGTTCGTCAACGCCGATCGCGACGAGGCTCTCGGAGCGCTCGTGGCGGTGATACGTGAGCTCCGACCGCAGGTGGTCGTCGGATACGACCCCGAGGGCGGCTACGGCCATCCCGATCATCAGCAGGTGCACTCGTTGGTGACCGAGGCCGTCGAGGTCTGCGGGACGGATTCCCACCCCGGGGCCGGGTCGCCCTGGGAGGTGTCGAAGTTCTACTGGACCGTCACCGGCCACGATCAGTTGCAGGCGGGACTCGCAGCCATCGAGGAGATTCCCGCGCACTGGAGAATGCCCGAGGCCGGCGAGCTACCCAGCGTTCCCGAGAACACGATCACCACCGGCATCGACATCCGCGGTGTGCTCGACGCCAAGCGCGACGCACTGCGCGCGCACGCCACTCAGGTCACCGTTGCGCCGTCGGGTAGTGAGTACGCACTGTCCAACGACATCGCCCAACCGATACTGCTTGACGAGCAGTACGTGCTCGTTCGCGGCGAACTCTGCCCCGATGAGACGGGCAGGGAGAACGACCTGTTTGCCGGCGTACTAGGCTGTGCTTCGCATCACTGAACGAACCACAGTATGAATCTCATCACAGCAGGGGCGGAACATACATGTACAACTACGTAGTGCAGGACGCAATCGTGGCGTTCGTCGATTCTCTCAAGCCGCAGTTCGGCGCACAGGCAGATCTGTACCAGTACGTTCTGGGCCAGATCGCCATGGGTGCGAGCAACTTGCTCACCTCGCTGGGATACCCGCCGGTTTCCTGAGGGCCGATGCCCGGTTTCTTGGATGCGATGCACTGAAACAACCCGGGCCAAGGCAGTATTGGGCGCATGATCTCGAAGGCCGCATCCAATACTGTCGCCCTGGTGTCCTGGGCGACCGTCGCAGTACTGGTGTTCGACGGCTTCCTGTCCGGGATTCTGTCGGTCTTCTTCCTTCCGACCTATCTCGGGTCGGTGCAATTCCCCATCAGCGCAGTGCTGGGAGGAATCGCCAACGTCGCCTTGGTCCTGGCCGCACGCAAAGTAGCGGAACGGCCGATCTGGGTGGCGTCACCGCTCTTCGGATGGCTGTTCGCAATCGTGCTGTGCATGCTCGGCGGTCCGGGCAACGACGTTCTTCTCCTCGCCGATTGGCGCACGATGCTGCTCATCGTCGCCGGTGCAGGCCCGGCGGGAGTGTTGCTGTTCATGTTCCGCATGAAGGCGATCACAGCAGGCCTGCATGCCGACCCGCATCCCGCAGCACATCCTCGATCATCGTCGGAGTCAACAGTCCGGTGAAGGTGTTTCGCTGGCTCACGTGATAGCTGGCGAACACGGTGATCGACCCCAGGTCGAGCTCGACTCCGTGCCCGAATTTCGGTGCAGGCCTGGGTATCTCCCATCCGTTGGCGGCGAGTATCGGCAGCAGGGACTGCCAGCCGAAGGCTCCGAGGACCAGCACCGACCGCAGCGTCGGACGCAGCAACCGTAATTCGTCGTCCAGCCAGGGCTTGCATCTGTCGCGCTCGGCAGGAGTCGGCTTGTTCTGCGGCGGAGCGCAGTGCACCGGTGCCGTGATGCGAACTCCGTTCAGTGTCAACCCGTCTCCGATGTGCGTGGCGGTGGGTTGGCTGGCCAGACCGACCGCGTGCATCGCGCGATAGAGAACGTCGCCGCTCCTGTCCCCGGTGAACATCCGACCGGTGCGGTTGGCGCCGTGCGCTGCCGGGGCGAGTCCGACGATCGCCATCGATGCATCGGCCGGGCCGAAGCCCGGAACTGCCTTGCCCCAATATGTTTCGTCGGCGAAGGCGGCGCGCTTGTCGGCGGCGACCTGCTCGCGCCACCGCACCAGGCGAGGGCAGGCGCGGCACCCGGACACGGCGAGGTCGAGTTCCTCGATGCTCTGCGGCCGCGTCATCTCAGGTTCGTTGCAGCCAGACGTCCCCGGCTCCGGGGGTGACGGCGTCGATCATCGCCCACGCGTTCTCGATGGGGATGTCGATCACCTCGTAATGTCCGACGCCTGCGGGAGTCGCAGCAACGATGGTCGCCACCCCGGCGCGACGCTGAAAGAACGTCTGCCGCACGGTCCAACCGATGATGCCCGCGGCTTCGAGGCTGTGGCGAGTCCTGTCGAGCGAACCGTGTCGGGTGATGAGCCAACCGGGCAGCACCGCATGGCCGAGGCCGCGGAAGCGATCGTGGGCGAGCCCGAATGCGGCAACGAACAACACCCCGAGTGCGATCCACGCCAGGACCGGGATCGGTGCACCGACGTACTGTGCAACTCCCAGGCCGGCGGCGATGACCAGCAGGGGGAGCGCTGCCCGGGTGTAGCGGCGTCGACGCGCTGCGGGTCCGTGCTGGAGCAGAGGACGATCGGCACTACCGTGCAGTCCGGCCTCGCCGAGCACGGTGGTCATCATGCGTAGCGCCTCGGCGCGTGGGGACTGGGGGAGCAGCAGCGACGATTCTTTCTTCTCGGCGCTGACGCCGGTCATGATGGCGTCCAGCCTGGCACCACCGGCCGCACGCAGCAGCAGCGGTTCGGACAGAGAGGTGCCGCGTAGCCGCTTGCGATCGAGTGTCGACTGGCGAGTGCGCAGCAGTCCGTGGCTGACATGCATGGTGCGTCCCTGGTCCGTCACCGTCAGATTGGCGTAGGTCAGCAGGTAGCGGACGCACGCGAAGACGCTCGACACGACGAGCAGTGCCATCAGCGCCACGACGACGAACATCGCGATTCCGAATCGCTCCGCTGAGTCGATGCTGTTGGAGACCACCGACGATTTCGCCAGTGTCTGCCCGAGTCCGTACTGGAACAGCACGCCGACGGCCGCAGCGATGGTGACGATGCCGGTGATGGAGAACGGCGCGAACCGCACCCACGAGAACTGCCAGTGCGCAATCTCCACGCCGGAATCCGCTGGTGCGCTGGATGTTCCGTCGGTCGTCGGAATCTGTCCCGAGACTCGCTGCAGCAGATCTTCGCGCAGTGCAGGCACCAGTGAGGTGTCGAGGGCGTTGAGCTCGAATGCCTCACCCCTGCCTGCCTGTTGGCCGGTGCCGATGCGCAGGATGGACAGACCGAGTACGCGATGTAGGACGTTCGCTTCCACGTCGACCGATCGAATTCTGTTGCGAGGAATCGAGAGCACCTTCTTCTGCAACACCCCGGTGCGCAGTTGTACGTGCACCGGGCCGATCCGGTAGCTGGTGGTGAACCACCGCAGAATCGCGAACACCACGACGACCGCGAGCAGGCCGACACTCCAGAAGTGGTTGCCGCTCTGGCTACCGACGAAGAACGAGATCAACAGCACCGGCAGAATCTTGATGCCCTCGTTCACCGGATGTACCAACAACATTCGCTTGTCCAGGCGCAGCCACGGCTGCTCCTCCTCGACGGCGAGCAGTTCTGCCTGGTACTGCGGGTCACCGGCGGTCACGTTGCGTCCCCGACGGTACGGCCGGCGATGTCGGTCAGTCGCGCGACCGTCTTGTCCGCGACATCCTGATCGAGCGCGGTGATCTTCACCGCACCCGCGGACGATGCCGTCGTGACGGTGACGGTGGCCAACCCCAACAGCCGGTCGAGCGGTCCGCGTTCGGTGTCGACGGTCTGCACCCGCGAGATCGGCGCGATGCGTCGCTCCTGGCTCAGCCAGCCGGTGCGGGTGTAGACCGCGGTGTCGCTGATCTCCCAGCGATGCACGCGGTACCGCCACTGCGGCACGACCGCGATGTGCAGGGCCGCAAGCACCACCGTCGCCGCGAGAACGGCAACGTGGGGCCACGTCGTCGCATTCGAGTCGACGACGGCCCAGACGATCTGGGCGACGAAGATCGGTAGCCACAGCAGACCGGCACTCAGAGCCCAGAGCAGGCGTGCACGCGGAGACGGTTGCCACTGTGGATCGGTCATCGTTGTCACGGGTGCAAACCTAGCCGTCCGTTCGTGCCGCGGTCGTGACGACGCGGTGCACGAACCGCAACTTCTCGTGCACCGGTTGCGGAATGGTGAAGGGATAGAGGTCGCCCTTGCCCATCGACCTGTTGACCCTGTTGAACACTCCCGAGAGGATCTGCCAGTCCTCTAGGATGTCGTCGAGATCTGCGTCGTGATAGCTCGTTCGAGGAGCGACATCGTCTCGCATTGCCCAGGCCGCCAGGTCGGCGCGCAGCATCACTCCGGACTCGGCCGCAGTGGCCAGTGTGTCGGTGATGTGCAGGTAGTGGGCGAAGCACTCCGCGAAGTCCTCCCACGGATGCATCGTGGCGTACTCCGAGATGAAACTCTGCTGCCAGTCCTCGGGTGCACCGAACTTGTAGTGACGTGCGATCGCGTCCGAGTAACTTGCGCGCTCATCGCCGAACAGCACTCGACAGTCGTCGATGAGCGGACCGTTCTCGACGAGGATGTTCTCGTAGTAGTGGCCGACCTCGTGCCGCAGATGACCGAGCATGGTCCGATACGGTTCGCGAAGCCGCACCCTCAAGGCCTCGCGGTGTGCGTCGAGGGACTCCGCCAGGTCGATGGTGATGACACCGTTGGCATGGCCGATGGTGACCTGCTGACCGGATGTGCGGGAAGACAACAGGTCGAATGCGAGGCCGCCGTCACGCTGTCGGTACGAATCGACGGGTAGGCCCAGATCCAGCAGCTGGAAGAGAAGCTGACGGAGGGAAGCGGATGCGTCGGCCAGCTTTTCGAGTGCGATCGTGTCGTCGCTCTCGGGCCTGCGGCGTATGAGACGGCCCGCCGCACACTGCCCACTGCCGGAGTCCTCGGCAACCAGCCAGTTGCACTGCCACGACCAGTTGACGCAACGGTGCCAGCGCACCCCGTCGACGACCACCTCGTCGTTCGGGATCGCCACCAGGTTTCTGGACGGGAGATGAAGGCCGAGGAGCGTCGAGCACGATGGGCAGCTCTGCGACTCGAAGGGGGCGAGTCGGCCGCAGGCCGGGCAGGCGAAAGCGCGCATGAACAGGAGCTTCCCACGATGGCGTGCGCTTTCCCGCCCGTACGAACGAGGGCGACCTGAGTCGTTACCGAATGGCGACGTTCGGATCGGCGACGGACTACCGACCCCTGCGGTGGCACGTGCGTACCAGGAAGGCGCATGATCGTTGGGTGACTTCTCTACCGGACTCCGTACCAGCTCCCTCCGCGATGCGACGAGTGTTGCGCCGCGCCCGCGACGGAGTGTCTCTCAACGTCGACGAGGCCACGGTGTTGCTGCACGCCCGTGGCGAGGATCTGAGCGATCTGATGGCGTCGGCGTCCCGGGTGCGTGATGCGGGACTCGAATCCGCAGGCCGGCCGAAGACGGTGTCGTACTCGCGAAAGGTGTTCGTACCCATCACGCGGTTGTGCCGCGACAAGTGCCACTACTGCACATTCGTGACCGTGCCGGGCAAGTTGAATGCCGCAGGCCACGGGATGTTCATGGATCCCGACGAGATCATCGACGTCGCTCGCAAGGGTGCCGCTCTCGGGTGCAAGGAAGCGCTGTTCACCCTCGGTGACCGGCCGGAGGAGCGGTGGCCGGAGGCCAAGGCGTGGCTCGACTCCCGCGGCTACGACTCGACCCTCGACTACGTGCGCGCCATGTCGATCAGGGTGCTCGAGGAGACCGGTCTGCTGCCACATCTCAACCCCGGAGTGATGTCGTGGCAGGAACTTTCGCGACTCAAGCCCGTCGCCCCGTCGATGGGCATGATGCTCGAGACCACCTCGCGTCGGTTGTTCGAGGAAAAGGGGCAGGCGCACTACGGCAGCCCCGACAAGGATCCCGAGGTTCGGCTGCGGACCTTGACCGACGCGGGTCGTCTGAACATTCCGTTCACCACCGGAATTCTGGTGGGAATCGGCGAGACGCTGCGCGACCGCGCCGAGTCGATCATGGCAATTCGTAAGGTGCACAAGTCATTCGGGCACGTGCAAGAAATCATCGTGCAGAACTTCCTGGCCAAGTCCGATACCGCGATGCGGTCGGTGCCCGATGCCGGTCTCGAAGAATTCCTGGCGACGATCGCGGTGACCCGCATGGTGGTCGGCCCGTCGATGCGGATTCAGGCCCCGCCGAACCTCGTCGCACCGGAGGAGACCGCAGCGTTGCTGGGCGCAGGCGTCGACGATTGGGGTGGCGTCTCGCCGCTCACTCCCGATCACGTCAATCCCGAGCGGCCGTGGCCGAACCTCGACACTCTCGCCGAGCTGTCGGCAACGGCCGGATACCGGTTGGTCGAGCGCACCGCCGCGCAGCCGCAGTACGTTCTCGCCGGTGCGCCGTGGATCGACCCGCGGATCTCCGCGCACGTGCGGGCCCTCGCCGATCCCGAGACCGGCATGGCGCGGGAGAACGTCAACCCGACGGGTCTGCCGTGGCAGGAGCCGGACGAGGAGTGGGAGTCCTCGGGCCGGGTCGACCTGAACACCGAGATCGACACCCAGGGCCGCAACACCGAGACTCGTTCGGATCTGGCGAATGCCTTCGGCGACTGGGAGTCCATTCGTGAGCAGGTGCGCGATCTCGCCGGGCTCGAGCGGGTGGATCGCGACCTCGTGTCGGCGTTGACGGCAGCGGAGAAGGACCCGGCCGGGTTGTCCGACGAGCAGTACCTCGCGTTGGCGACGGCCGAGGGCCCGGGCATGGATGCCGTCGCCGCGCTCGCCGACGATCTGCGCAAGCAGGTCAACGGAGACACCGTCACCTACGTGGTGAACCGGAACATCAACTTCACCAACATCTGCTACACCGGGTGCCGCTTCTGCGCGTTCGCCCAGCGCAAGGGCGACGCCGATGCCTTCACCCTGTCCACCGCCGAGGTCGCCGATCGAGCGTGGGAAGCGCACGTCGTCGGTGCGACCGAGGTCTGCATGCAGGGCGGCATCGACCCCGAACTGCCGGTGACCGGGTACGCCGATCTGGTGCGTGCGGTCAAGGCCAAGGTGCCGTCGATGCACGTGCACGCGTTCTCGCCGATGGAGATCGTCAACGGCGCGTCCCGCGGCGGTCAGTCGATCCGCGAGTGGCTCACCGAACTCCGGGCAGCCGGGCTGGACTCGATCCCGGGTACGGCCGCGGAGATCCTCGACGACGAGGTCCGCTGGGTGCTCACCAAGGGCAAGCTGCCTGCTGCCGAGTGGATCGAAGTGATCACCACCGCGCACGAGGTGGGCCTGCGGTCGAGCTCGACGATGATGTACGGCCACGTCGACAATCCGTCGCACTGGGTCGGTCACCTCAACGTGCTCAAGAAGATCCAGGACAAGACCGGTGGGTTCACCGAGTTCGTGCCGCTACCGTTCGTGCACCAGTCCTCGCCGCTGTATCTGGCCGGGGCCTCGCGACCCGGCCCGACCAACCGGGACAACCGCGCGGTGCATGCCCTGGCCAGGATCATGCTGCACGGCCGAATCGACAACATCCAGACATCGTGGGTGAAATTGGGAATCACGGGTACACAGGCGATGCTGAACGGAGGCGCGAACGATCTGGGCGGGACCCTGATGGAGGAGACGATCTCACGGATGGCGGGTTCGCAGAACGGTTCGGAGAAGACCGTCGCGGAGCTGCACGAGATCGCCGACGGCATCGGACGACCGGTTCGTCAGCGCACCACCACATACGACCCGGCCCCGGCCGTGTCGGTTGCCGGCCTGATCTGACCCTCGGGTCCCTCTTCTCGAAATGGAGCTTGTCTGACATGGACGACCGTCGCGTCGCCGCGGTGCTGAGCAGCGCCGTCGCCATCATCCATCCCGTGCTGGACATCCTGGCCACACGGGACCCGATCGGACTCAAGGGGCGGACGTTCCGCGAGTCCTCTGCGGACGATTCGACCCTCGACAACGTCATCGATTTCCTCGCGAAAGCCTTCGACACCACCGACTTCCCCGGCACCGCAGGCTGGGAGAAGCTCGACAGTGACGCTCGCTCGCAGTGGTGGGTCAATCGCATCGGTGCCCTCAACACCGTTGCCGTCGCATTTCCCGGTGTGTTCGGCATCCTGGTCAACCGGCTGCCGATCCAGGATCTGCTCGGGTTCGCCAACCAGGCGATGGTGCTCGTGGCCGTGGCGCGCGAATCGGGTGTGACCGACCGCGAGACGCACGTGGAGCTGCTCGGATCGGTGCTGTGCAAGCGTGATCTGACGTCCCTGGCCGACAGTGCTCCGGCGAAGAAGGAAGAGTCCCCCAAGTCGGGTCCGTTCGCGTTGCTGCGCGGCATGTGGCAGATCGCGAACGTGCTGCGCGACGTCGCCGGTGAGTTGGAGAAGCGTCCGCATCCTCGTGGGGTCTACCGCGTCCTCGGTGCCATCCCGCTCGTCGGCGGTGTCGCCGGATATCTCGGCGAGCGCGGCGCTCTCTCGCGTGCTGCGAAACAGGGACGTAAGTGGCTCGCCGCCCACCGTAAGGCCGCTGCCATCGGCGAAAGCTCACCGGCGAAGCGACTGCGGGGATAGCCGCCCGAGCCAGGTGAGGTCACCCTGCTCGGTTTGGCTCAGGTTCGGACGGCGATACTAGGATGCTCAGGGCGCGCGAGCGCCCACGATCGATACAGGAGGGGAGAGCAGCAGTGACTTACTCGATTGCAGAACCGTGCGTAGATGTACTGGACAAAGCGTGCATCGAAGAGTGCCCGGTGGATTGCATCTACGAGGGTAACCGAATGCTGTACATCCACCCCGACGAATGCGTCGACTGCGGAGCCTGCGAGCCGGTGTGCCCCGTCGAGGCCATTTTCTACGAGGACGACGTTCCCGAGCAGTGGAGCGCGTACGTCGGTGCCAATGTCGACTTCTTCGACGACCTGGGATCTCCCGGCGGAGCGGCGAAGCTCGGCAAGACCGACTACGACCCTCCCTTCATCAAGGCTCTGCCTCCCATGGGCGAGAACTGACGATCTTGGTGCGCACAGCGGTGGCAGCGGGGCTGCCCGATTTTCCATGGGACTCGCTGACCGCCGCCAAGGAGAAGGCCTCGGCTCATCCGGACGGCATCGTCAATCTGTCGGTCGGTACACCGGTGGATCCGGTCGCAGAGGTGATCCGTGCAGCGCTGAATTCTGTTGCGGATGAACCCGGTTACCCGACGACCGTCGGCACCGTGGCGCTGCGGGAGGCCGCGGTGGCGGCGCTCGAGCGCCGCTACTCCATCACCGGCATTTCGACCGACGCAGTGTTGCCCGCCATCGGCACCAAGGAAATGATCGCCTGGCTGCCGACTCTTCTCGGCCTGGGGCCCGACGACCTGGTCGTCATCCCCGAATTGGCATATCCCACATACGAAGTGGGGGCGCTGCTCGCAGGGTCGCGAACGATCCGGGCCGACGGCCTCAATCGACTGGGGCCCGAGCGTGCGTCGCTGATCTTCGTCAACTCACCGTCCAACCCGACCGGCAAGGTGCTCGGAGTCGATCACCTGCGCAAGGTCGTCGATTGGGCCCGTGAACGTGACGCGATCGTCGTCTCGGACGAGTGCTACCTCGGTCTGACGTGGGATGCCGACGCCGTATCCGTCCTCGATCCGCGTGTGTGCGACGGTGATCACACGAATCTCCTTGCCGTGCATTCGCTTTCGAAGACCTCGAACCTGGCCAGCTACCGCGCCGGCTTCGTCACCGGAGATGCCTCCCTCGTCGCCGAGCTGCTCGAGGTGCGCAAGCACGCAGGCATGATGGTGCCGTTGCCGATCCAGGCCGCCATGACCGCCGCACTGGCCGACGACGAGCACGAGAACATCCAGCGCGAGCGATACCGCGCCCGTCGAACGACTCTGAAGGCGGCCGTCGAGGCAGCGGGATTCACCGTCGACCACTCCGAGGCCGGGCTCTACCTCTGGGCTACGCGGGGCGAACCGTGCCGCGACACCGTCGACTGGCTCGCCGAACGCGGAATCCTCGCCGCCCCCGGGGAGTTCTACGGTCCCGACGGTGCCCACCACGTGCGCATCGCACTGACGGCCACGGACGAGCGCATCGAGGCTGCGGCCGGTCGCCTGCGCGGGTAGTCGGGTTTCTCTGGTGCGCTGAGCGTCCACTATTCGGCCCGTCGAGCGGGATCCCGTTTCTCGACTCGAATTGTGGACACTCACGTCGGTTGGCTCCCGCTCCGCCGGGGTGTTCTCATATAGCCGTGACCCTCAGCCTGCTGCTCAGCTTCGCCGGTGTGTGCTTCCTGCTGGCGATTCTGCCCGGGCCCGATTCGTTTCTGGTGCTTCGCTACAGCATCGGCGGCCTCAAGCCCGGCATCGCCGCAGCGATGGGCGTCGCGATCGGTGGACTGTTCTGGGCCGTGCTGGTGGCCGTCGGGCTGGCGGCGATCGTCGAGCAGTCTGCGACGGCATATCGAGTGGTCAAGGTCCTCGGCGGCCTGTACCTGCTGTATCTGGGCGTCAAGGCTTTCCGGGCTCGACGGAGGAACAAGGTGGCCGGCGAGCCGCTCGTGCCGGTCGCTGCGTCCGCGTGGTCGGCGTTCGGCGCCGGAGTTCTCTCGTGCGCGCTCAACCCCAAGGTGGGATTGTTCTACCTCGCGGTGGTGCCGCAGTTCCTCACCGAGGTCACGTTCACCGGTGCCATGACGCTCGGTCTGGTCGAGGTGGTTGTCGCCGCGCTGGTGATGGGAGTGTTCTCCGTTCTCGCCTCACGCGCGGTCGCGCTGTTGCGCAAGCCCGCGGTGACCGACTGGATCGACCGGATCAGCGCCGGAATCCTGGTCGCACTCGGTATCGGAACCGTCGCGTCCTCGGCCTAGATCTCGCAAACGCGCGCGCACTTGCCATACGCGCGCAGAATCGTGACGCGAAACCGCTCGCGTTCAGCAAACGCGCGCGCGTTTGCGAGGACCAGAGGTGCCGCGTGGATCACGGCTCGAGGTCCGGCTCGCCCACATCCCAGCCGCCGCGTCGGATACGCAGGATGTAGACCAGCTCGTTGCTGCCGAACGCCTCGACGGTGGTGAAGCGTTTGGGTTCGGTGTTGACCTCGGGATTGCGTGCGTGAGCTTCCTCGTAGAGCTGAGTGGCTCGAAGATCGGCCAATTCCACTCGGGTCCAGAAGTCGTCGGACTGCACCGAGTAGACCAGCCGTGGTGCGCCGTCGGTGACGTGCGCGATATCGATGTCGTCGTCATCGTCCGAATCGGAGTCGTCCAGGTCCAGGTCGAGGTCGTCCTCGGAATCCGTGTCCTGCTCTGCGTCGGTTCCGATCAGATAGACACCCGCCTGCAGGTCACCGGCGGCGACCGTCATGTACTCGGCGTAGTCGCCGGTGTCGATTCCGTCCACGTCCATGTATGTACGGTAGCCATGTGCTGCTTCGTTCACTGAACCCACTCGCCGTTGCGCGAGGAGACGATATTCCCGACGCCATCACGATCGATGGGGTCTCGCTCTCCCGTGCCGATATCCTGGGCGCCGCGACGTCCGTGGCCGAGCGCATCTCGCGAGCCGACCGCCTCGCGATCTACGCGACACCGTCGGTCAAGACCGTGCTCGCCGTCGTGGGCGCACTCATCGCCGGTGTCACCGTGGTGCCGGTTCCGCCCGATGCCGGGGTGGCCGAACGTGAGCACATCCTCCGCGACTCGGGCGCGCAGGCGTGGCTCGGCGAAGCGCCTCCGGATACCTCCGGGCTCGAGGTCCTGCCGGTGCGTCAACATGCACGGTCGTGGCACAGCTACCCCGAACCGCAGCCGTCCTCGGTCGCGTTCGTGCTCTACACCTCCGGTACCACCGGCCCGCCGAAAGGCGTCCTGATCTCGCGCAGTGCCATCGCCGCCGGCCTGGACGCGTTGGCGCAGGCCTGGGCGTGGACTGGGAAAGACACTGTGGTGCAAGGGCTTCCGTTGTTCCATGTGCACGGTCTCATCCTCGGCGTCCTCGGTCCACTGCGAGTGGGCAGCCCGCTGATCCACACCGGCAAGCCGACGCCCGAGCTCTATGCAGCCGCGCGCGGATCCCTGTACTTCGGGGTGCCGACGGTGTGGTCGCGCGTTGCCGCGGACGAGGCGTCGGCCCGCGCCCTGTCCGGTGCCCGACTGCTGGTGTCCGGCAGCGCGCCGCTCCCGGTCCCGGTGTTCGAGAAGCTGCGTGAACTCACCGGCCAGGCTCCCATCGAGCGATACGGCATGAGCGAAACCCTCATCACCATCAGCACCCGCGCCGACGGGGAGCGTCGAGCAGGCTCGGTGGGACTGCCGGTCGCGGGCGTCGAGACACGGTTGCGTGGTGAGAAGGGCGAAATCCTGCCCCACGACGGCGAATCCATCGGTGCACTGCAGATCCGGTGCCCCATGCTGTTCGACGGCTACCTGAACAACCCCGAGGCGACGGCCGCGACGTTCACCGAGGACGGGTGGTTCGACACCGGAGACGTCGCTCTCATCGAGCCCGACGGGTTCCACCGCATCGTCGGGCGCGCCTCGACCGATCTGATCAAGTCCGGCGGGTATCGCGTCGGCGCAGGGGAGATCGAGACGGTGTTGCTGGGGCACCCGAGCGTCGACGAGGTGGCCGTGGTCGGTGTGCCCGACGACGACCTCGGTCAGCGCATCGTGGCGTTCGTCGTCGGCACCGATGTGGAGGATCGAGTGCTGATCGATCTGGTGGCCACCGAGCTGTCGATTCACAAGCGGCCCCGCGAGATTCGCGTCGTCGACTCCCTTCCGCGCAACGCGATGGGGAAGGTCCAGAAGAAGCTGTTGGGCTAGACGTCAGCGAGGGCGCGAGGCGGCGGTTAACGTCGAGGAATGACCACACTCGACGGTGCACGCATTCTCGTATTCGGTGCCAGTGGCGGTCTCGGCGGTCCGGTCGTCGAGCAGCTCGCGAACGCCGGTGCCCGGTTGACCGTGAGCGGCCGGAGCGTCGAGTCGGAACACCACACGGTGAATGCCGATCTGACGCTGCCGGATTCGGCTCGCTCGGTGATCGCGGAGGCCGTCGAACACCATGGTGGACTGGACGGGATAGTCATCGCCGCAGGTGTTGTGGCGTTCGGTCCGGTGACCGAAGTGGACGACGACACCGTCGACGAACTGCTGCTGCTCAACTACCTGGCACCGCTGCGGGTGCTTCGAGAAGCGCTGACCACCCTGGGCCAGGGCGGGTTCGTGCTCAACATCAGTGCCGTCGTGGCGGACAAGCCGATGCCGAACATGGGTGCCTATTCTGCGAGCAAGGCTGCGGTGACCGCACTGCTGAAAAGCGTGCGCACGGAGGCACGTAAGTCCAAGATCAGGATCGTGGACGTGCGTCCGCCGCACACCGAGACGGGTCTTGCGACGCGGCCGATCGCCGGGCAGGCACCGAAACTACCGCAAGGTCTGACGCCGGAGGCGGTGGCAGCGCGTATCGTCGCGGCGATCGTCGACGACGAGACCGATGTCGGCGCGGATCAGTTCTCGTAAGCTATTGTCGGCGTCGTGACCGAGACACACGTGATCGACGCAGCCAGAAGGCTCGTACGTCGTCGCACCATCGACTTCGGTCTCGTCTGCACGTCTTCCTGTTCGTAACTGTCGATCGAACCCATCCCCGACGGGCATTTCGCGCTCCTCGGGTAGTTCCGGCAACCCTCGAATCGAACAGGATCCTCCATGACCACATCTGTGTCCCACATCGGCGGCGTCATCGCTGCCACCGACGATGCCGTGCAGGCCGACGCGAAGAACGCCCAGGCGGTCTTCCGTGCCTCCGCCACCGCGCACGATGCCGTCGCCAGCACCGTCACCCTGGGCAAGTTCAGCGTCGAGGTCGACGAGCCGCCTGCCCTCGGCGGTGAGAACAAGGCCGCCAACCCCGTCGAGTACTACCTGGCGTCGCTGCTGTCCTGCCAGGTGGTCACCTACCGCGTCTGGGCCGAGAAGCTCGGTATCGTCGTCGACGGCATCAAGGCCAAGGCCGAGGGTGACCTCGACGTTCGCGGATTCTTCGGTTTCGACGACAACGTTCGTCCCGGGTTCGGTGAGGTGCGCGTCGTCGTGACCGTCACCGGTCCCGAGTCACGGGAGCGGTACGAGGAGCTGCAGAAGGCCGTCGACGATCACTGCCCCGTGCTGGATCTGACGCGCAATCCCACCCCGATCCGCACCGTTCTCGAGACGGCCTGACGTCATGAGCGAACGGACATTCGGCCTGCGTACCAGAGCAATTCACGCCGGAGCGAGACCCGATCCTGCCACCGGTTCGCGTGCGGTGCCTATCTATCAGACGGCGAGCTACGTGTTCGAGAATTCCGCGGACGCGGGCGATCTGTTCGCTCTGCAGAAGTACGGCAACGTCTACAGCCGCATCGGCAACCCGACCGTCGCCGCTTTCGAGGAGCGCATCGCGAGCCTCGAAGGCGGCATCGGGGCGGTTGCCTTCGCCAGTGGGTTGGCGGCCGAGTTCGCAGTGTTCGCTGCGCTCGCGGGCACCGGAGACCACATCGTTGCCGCGGCCGGGCTCTACGGCGGCACCGTGACCCAGCTCGACGTGACGCTGCGCCGCTTCGGCGTCGAGACCACGTTCGTCCCTGGCACCGATCCCTCCGATTACGCAGCAGTGGTGACGGATTCGACCAAGCTGATCTACGCCGAGGTCATCGGCAATCCGTCGGGCGAGATCGCCGACCTCGAGGGTCTGGCCGCCGTGGCCCACGATCACGGAATCCCGCTGGTGATCGACGCGACGATGGCGACGCCGTGGCTGAGCCGGCCCATCGAGTTCGGCGCCGACATCGTGATCCACTCGGCCACCAAGTTCCTCGGTGGTCACGGATCGACGCTCGGGGGAGTGGTGGTGGAATCCGGGCGGTTCGATTGGGGCTCGGGCAAATTCCCGCAGATGACGGCACCCGTGGCCTCCTACGGCGGGCTGTCGTGGTGGGGAAACTTCGGCGAGTACGGCTTTCTGACGAAGCTGCGCAGCGAACAGTTGCGCGACATCGGGGGCGCACTGGCACCGCAATCGGCATTCACGCTGATCCAGGGTGTGGAGACGCTGCCGCAGCGTATGGACGCACATGTCGCCAATGCCCGAGTCGTTGCCGAGTGGCTCGAAACCGATCCACGTATCGACTACGTGAGATGGGCAGGCCTGCAAAGTCATCCGCAGCACGACCGAGCAGCGAAGTATCTCCCTGCCGGTCCTGGTGCGGTGTTCGCTTTCGGAATCGACGGTGGCCGCGAGGCCGGGCAGACGTTCGTCGAGAGCGTGCAGATCGCCAGCCACGTCGCCAATATCGGTGACGTGCGCACGCTGGTGATTCACCCGGGCAGCACCACACACCGACAACTGACCGATGAGCAACTCCGCGGAGCAGGTGTCGGTCCCGAGTTGATTCGCATCAGCGTCGGACTCGAAGATGCCGAGGACATTCTGTGGGACCTGGATCAGGCCCTGACACTGGCAACAGGAAAGGCGCGGTCATGAGCGAGCGCACCTGGCAGGGCCCGTCCACGCCGCAGCGGCAACGCATCCTGCGTGAGACGAAGACCGTCGCGATCGTCGGTGCGTCCAAGAACCCCTCGCGGGCAAGCTACTTCGTCAATCGGTATCTGTCCTCGACGAGCAACTACGAGATATTTCTCGTCAATCCGACGGTCACCGACATAGAAGGGACCACGGTCTATCCGACCCTCGCGGATCTGCCTGAATCGCCGGATCTGGTCGACGTGTTCCGCAAGTACGACGACTTGCCCGACGTTCTGTCCGAAGCGATTGCAGCGCAGGCGAAGACGATCTGGCTACAGCTCGGATTGTGGCACGAGCCGGTGGCACGCGACGGGGAGGCCGCGGGGTTGAACGTCGTCATGGATCGGTGCCTGAAGATCGAACACGCCCGATTCCACGGAGGACTGCATCTGGCCGGATTCGACACGGGAGTGATCGATTCGCGTCGTACCCGCGGTTAGCGGTTCACGCCTTCAGCAGACGGCCACTGATCACCGTTGCCAGTGCACGTGGGGCCAAACGGACACTGCCGGCGCTGATCTTGTTGGACAGACCGGACACGACACTGGCGGGGGTGCGGCGAGAATCCAACGCGCGCAAAGCCGTCGAGACCACCTGCTCCGAGGTCTGGTAGTTGCCCACCGCGGCATCTTCCGATCCCACGACATCGAAGAACTCGGTGCGCGTGGGGCCGGGGGAGAGCGCGAGAATCTTCAGCGACGAGGTGCGGTGCTCGTACGCCAGCGCTTCGGTGAAGTTGAGGACGAATGCCTTCGTCGCACCGTAGACGGCCATGTTGGGGGTGGGTTGGTACGCGGCGGTACTCGCGATGTTGATCAGTGCGCCGGTGAGGTTCGGCAGAAATGCGTGCGTCAGGTCGACCAGGGCGCTCACGTTCAGTGCGATCTCGGCAGCGACGCGCACGGGATCCTCGTCGGCGAACCTTCCATGCGTTCCGAAACCTGCATTGTTGACGAGGGTGGTGGGGGTGATTCCTTTGTTCGCCAATGTGGTTCGTAGGGTGTCGCCCACGCCGGGGACACCCAGGTCCATCGCTACGACGGTGGCCGTCACGCCGTGCTCGGATTCGATGCGCCGCGCCAGGGTGTTCAACCGATCGGCGCGTCGAGCCACGAGGACGACGTTCTCGCCGCGTGCGGCGAAGCGGGTGGCGAATTCCTCGCCGAGTCCCGAACTTGCTCCGGTGATGAGCGCTGTGGAAGTCATGCCAGCAAATGTAGGCAGTGTCAGCATTGTTGTCAACGCCAACATCGCCTAGGGTGAGGTCATGGCAACGCAGCGCTACCACCACGGTGACCTGCGCGCGGTCTTGCTCGACGAGGCCGAACGGAGCATCGCGCACGGCGGGGTCGACGCGTTGTCGCTTCGGCAGCTGGCCAGAGATGTCGGCGTCAGTCACGGTGCCCCGGCGCGCCACTTCCGCGACAAGCAGGCGCTACTGGATGCGCTGGCGCTGCACGGTTTCGAGGAATTGAATCGCCGAATGGTCGCAGCGGCAACGGGACCCGGTGAGCTGCTGGCTCGGTTCCGTGGAGTCGCCCGCGCCTACCTCGGATTCGCCGTCGAACACCCGGAGTTGCTCGATGTCATGTACAGCACCAAGCACCATCCCGACGCCAGTGAGAATCTGAAAAGCGTTGCGCACGAGAGTATGACCGCCACCGAGGATTTGCTGAAGGAGGCGATGGTGGCCGGTGTGATCACCGAGGCTCCACCCGAGATCCTCGCGCGCGTCGCCTTCGCGAGCGTGCACGGACTCGCGATGCTGGCCACCGGCGACCTGCTCGACGGCGTCCCGACCGAGGATCTGCTCGACGCGACCGTGGACACTCTGTTGCGCGGGTTCACCTGACCGGTGGCCCCGAGCAACGGTTCGAGGTGCAGCCCCCTAGGTGGACCCCGATAGGGGTATCTCGTCGGGGTCCGTCCTCGGATCGACGAGGTGAAGTCCCGGCCGTGCCCTTCGGCGGTCGGGGCGCTGAGCGACGCTGGAAGCCATCTCGGCAATGAGGTCGAGCCGGAGCCGCTCTGCTGCGCGCTGCCTGCTCCTGAGGTAGTGAGCCAGTTCCGACGCGATGAGTGCGGCACCGACGGGCCCGCCGTACCGGTGCGTCCACCCGGGTCCATCGTGCTCGAATGCGTTCAGGAAACGGTTCGGGTCGGACAGCACGGCAAGGACGGTATCCGCGGTGACGCCGTGTGCGCGCAAGCGGGCGGTGACGTCCGAGATCTCGTGTGTTCCCCGGTGTGCGCCGAGCGCACGCTGCCACTGGGCATTCACAACTGCGGGCCGAAGTGAACACTGGGCCCGCTGCACGGGAGGCGGTGGGGTCCGGCCGAGTTCCGCGGCGACCCGACCTCTCCGTTCGGTCGGCGCTTGTACCGATACAGATCGGCATCGGCGTCGGCCAGCAAAGTCTCGAACGGTGTGTCTTTGGGCGTCGAGACAGCCAAACCGTAAGAGGCAGACACCGATTGGCTGGCAACCATGGTTTCGGCCAACTGCCTCGCCTCGGCGTGGTTCGAGACCGGGGTGATGAGGACGAACTCGTCGCCGCCTACACGTCCGAGGATCGATCGCGACGGCGCGCGTGAGGACCACGAGAGAGCGAGCTCTGCAAGGGCCCGGTCACCGGCTGCATGCCCGTAGTTGTCGTTGAGATCCTTGAAGTTGTCGATGTCGAAAGCAATGATCGCGACGCGGTCGGTCCTTCGGCGCAGTTGCGCTGTGAGACGGGCGAACCCGTGCTCGGCACCCGTGCGGTTGAACACCCCCGTCAGCGGGTCGCGCAACGCTGCCGAGCGAAGACTTGCTCCGGCCGACCCCAGTACTTCGGTGAACGCGACCACACAGAAGAGGGCGACGATGACCTCGCTCGGCGAACTCGCGGCTTCACCGAGGGCGAGCGAACCGGCCACGGCCAGTGCCAGTACCGAACACTGAACCCGTGCGATCGAGGCTCGGTGCATAGTTCGGATGTACACGGCGAGAACGAGTATCGAGGCAACTGCGCTCATGCGGAGAGCCGTGTGCACCTGGAAGGCAATGCCGAACAGGCCTGCAAACGCAGCCCACACGACGGTCGAGTCGAGCTGCACGCGTCCGATGTGCACAGGTCTGGTCGCGACCGTACCCACGATCGAGAAGACGATGGACGCGACCAGTCCGCTCACCGTCGTCCACGACTGCTCGACGTCGGGTACCGAGAACGAGTCGAGCGTCGTTCCTATTCCGGTGAGAGCCGATACGATCAGCAGTAGCAAGACTGCCGCCAGCACTTTTCGGGCCTCTCTTCGCTGAGCGACGACGGGCACCGAGGCGTGGGGTGTCGATACGGCTTTCACGTCTGCTCCATCGCCGCAGCTATTTTCCCGTTACCAATTGTGATTCTCGCAACTCCACTCGATCGGTGTCGGCGGCCGTGACGGATCCGATGGCGCGGGAGTCCGGTGAGTACGGCCGACGTCGCGGGTGGTCCGCTGCAGAGGTATGCCTCCGCTTCGAAAAGTGCGATCTGAACTGCGTTGATACCGATTGTCTCGGTGAACGGCAGCGGGCGAGTCGAGTAAGGCAAAGTAACGTCGGCTCGCGTATGAAAAGCGGGCGTTTCCGTGTGCCGCTCGCCCAGTCGGCAGACCGCTGCTGCGGTGCCGCTGCCCCCGGATGGATAACTAGAAAATTGCTGACTTCGGGCAGTTTGGGTACGCTGCTCGCTAGTCGAATGTGAAGGACGGGGGCATGGTGACGAGTGCATGGAGCAGAGCCGAAAATCTTGCTGTTATCGACAGCGCGAGCTTCCGGGCGGTCTACGTCGTCGGTGTGGTGGCAGTGTTGCTCGCAGGATTCACGGCGTTGGGTTGGATGTTCGCCCAGCCGATGCTGGGGATCGTGGCGGGAGTGACCGCAATCGGCACGATCGGGACAGCTCACGCGCTGCTCGGTGGTAGTCGTTTCGGTACGTCGCCCGCTGATCTGTTGGAGACGCATGCGGGTCGCTTCGATGGCTGACAACCGCGACGAAGCCTTGATCATGTTCGCGGCTCGCTGGGAGCCGTACGGCGGTGCGGATGCTTCGGAGATCTTCGTCTGCTTCGGTTTGAGCGAAAGTCAGTACCGGGCGCGTTTGTACCAGGCCTTGACGCGTTCCGGTCACGGTGCAGTGGACGTCGACGCCCGGGTGCGGACGCGGTTGCTGCGCTACAGCACGTCGTGAGCATTCGACTTCTGCCCGGCGAGGCCGATACTCGATGCAGTGGCGTGCCGATCCTGGCTGCCGGCTCGAAACGAACGACAATCGGGGACAGCGAATGAGCATTGGGACCAGGTGGCGTGTCGCGGCGCTGACAGTGGCGGCGGGAGCCGCGACGGTCGGTGGCGTCATGATCGGCACCGGGGCCGGCGTCTCGTCGGCGTATCCGATCTGTATCGGAAATCTGCACGCGTGTCATCACCCCGCCCCCACCAGCACCGATGTCACCACCACGGTGGATGATTCGACGACCACCGAATCCACCACGTCGTCCACCACCACGTCGGCGACCTCGACCACAACAGCAGCGTCGAGCACCTCGTCGTCGAGACGCCCACGACCCACCCACGAACCCACCACGGAGTCGGAACAGTCGTCGACTCGCTCGCAGCCGTCACGCACGCCGACGTCCGGGGTGGTCGACGGGCCTCCTGCAGCCGGGCCTCCTGCAGCCGTTCCGCCTGTCGGCGGTGCAGGCGGTGTCCCGCCAGGAGCCGGCCTCGATGTACCCGATGTCGAGGACGAGGAGACGGCGGCGGCATCTTCCTCGACCGCACCGTCGACAGAACCGGCCGGCCCGGCGTCGACCAGTGCGGCCTCGCCGTCGTCGTCCGCTTCCGGTCCCGGCGCATCGGGTCCCGGCGCGAACGGTCCTGATCCGGATACCGAACTCACCGCGTCGTCCGGTCTGTTGGACGCACGCGCGGTGGCAGGTGGAGTCGTGGGTCTGATGCTCGCCGGAGCCGGAGCGGGTGTCATCAGCGCCAGGGGAGCCCGCGCGCAGCAGGTGCGTCTCGATCGAGCTCGCGGGGAGATCTTCTCGTGACGCGCTCACATCGTCGGATCTCGGCGGCCGTGGACGTGGTCTGCGAAATTGCAGCGGATGCCGATCGATCCACGCTCGACGGCGTGATCGAGGCGATCGCCCGCGAACGCAGGCGGCCGATCGTCATCGAGGGCGCAGTCCTGCCGCCAGGGGTGTGTGGGCAGCGCCGCGCCTACCCCGATCGCGACGTGATCGTGATAGGTACGGACCTTCCGAATTACGATCGCACGCTCGCCCACGAACTGGGCCACATCGTCTTTCGACACGACGGCATACCCATCGAGAGTTCCCTGCGCGCCGTCAGCGATGAGCTGCTGGCGTACTTGCTGAGCGAACGCACGTTGCAATCGGCCGTGGTGGACGGTGCCGACAACGACGACGAATGGGAAGCGGAGGCCTTCGCCGGGCAGCTGCTGCAGCGATTGCGTCGTGCGAACACCCGAGGCGCAGCTCGATCGATCGTCTCTTTCGACCAGGCGTTGGGCTGACATGGCGTGGATTGCAGCACTGGTGGTCTGGCTTGCGGCCGGTGCACGAGTGGGCCGAATGGTCGTGCGACCTGCCACCACGGTTCGGATCTGCATGGTCCTGGCCATGGTGTGCACAGCGGCGGCCCAGACGGTGGCCATCGACGACGTCGCCGCCACGCTCGGCCGCGACAATGCGGCCGCAGCGTTGGCGATGTGCTGGGCCGGCGCGGCCGGAGCGTCGATGGTGATCGCCATCAGAGCATGGCCGACACTTCTGCGGCGGTGGTACCGAACGTGTGCCGTCGTCATCGCGGTGTCCACAGCCGGTGCGATGGCGGGCTCGCTCTTGAACCCGGTGGCCGGCTGGTGCGCGGTTCTGCCGGCGTTCGCCGCCGTGATCGCGGCCGGGGTTCGGGTGATCGCCCGCACGCCGATCGGGCGTGCGGTTGCCCTTTATTGTCTCGGTGCTGTGGCGCCGCTGTCGATCGCCATCGCAGTGATTCTCGGTGCGGAACCCAACCGCGGGGTGCTCACAGTGGGTGCGTTGATCATGTCGATCGGTGCAGTGTCGGTGTTGATCGAGACATGGATACGCGCCCGGATCCTGCTCTACCGCATCAAAGATCTACACCACGCCCTGCTCCGCCGATTCCCCGAACTTCGCGACTCCGACCGATCGCGGGCACCCACTGTGCTGCAAGCGTCCGATCACGTGTCGGACGTCATGGACGGGCTGTACTTGCAGGTGGGTGCCGGACAGTTCGACGACGGAGTCGCCGCGCCTACCGATCCGGTGGATCGCGCAGCACGGATAGCTCGGACGGTCCACGACCCTCTCGCCCACCCCATCCTCGGTGCCCACTGGATCGTGCCCCCACCCGACTGGTCCCCTCCGCAGTGGGTTGCCTTGATCGCCCGGGCGCATCGATCGACGTCCACCGCCGCGCTCGACGACTCGACATCACCGGACTCCGCTACCGACACGACTGCTCGGTAGCGGACGGTGCCGGCTAGGCAGCGAGCGCTACGGGGTGCTGTCCGGTGGCACCGCGGGCAATCCTTCGCTTGCGCGTAGCTTTTCGGCCATCGAGGTCAGCAGGCTCTGCGATTCGTCGGACAGGTCGAATGCGCGCGCCGACAGTCGCCGCAGGCCCTGATTCCGCAATTGCGCGAGCATTTCGAGATCGCGATCGACCGCATCCTGATAGACCGGGTCGTAGAAATAATCCGCCCGTACCTTGAAGAACCGCGCCAACGCTGTCACGGTCTCCTCCGACGGGTTGGTCCTGTGTCCGGATCGAAGCTGCGAAATATACGGTTTGGAGATGCGATGGCCCGCGTCGGCCAGCCCCTGTGCGACCTCGGCATTGGTGTGAGGCCGACGTCCCGGTGGATGGACCGTGTCGAACAGCTTGTTCAACCTGGCCGCGAACGATCCGTCTTCGACCGGCACCTTTGTCTTCCCTCTGATCATGTGAACCCAACTTGTCCCGCGGCGGTAGCCGACATTTCAGTAACCAAATGGTAACCGTCCGGCGGCTTCGATAAACCCGCTCTGCTGTTCACGGTCGAAATCCGCGTTGGGTGGCGCTTGGCCGGCCCTGAGCGATGTGCCGAATCATTCGGATCGATTCGCCGACGATCAACGTGACCAGCGACAGCGCCATCAATGCAAGCGCAGCCACGATCGCGAATATCAACACCGAATACATCTCGACTACCCCTCTGTCTCATGAGCTGGACGAGTCTGGATCGCAGAGGCGACGTGATGCGGTCGAATCCGGATGCGAGGCCTGTCGTGCTTTGCGGGGGGTGGCCTCGCATCCGGCAGCCGGCATCGTCTGCGAATTCGACACCGTCCAGGTCTAGATATTAGCTGAAAGATTGCTGTCGAGGCGAACCGAATCGGTGCCCTAGGTTGAGTGCATGACCGAATACGACCTGCAACGCTTCGTCGACGCCCAGGATCCCGTGTGGAGCGCAGTGACGCAGGAGTTGAAGGCAGGGAGGAAGCACACCCACTGGATGTGGTTCGTTTTCCCGCAGTTGGCGGGATTGGGACGAAGTGCGACTGCTCAGCACTTCGGCATCGCCGACCTGACGGAGGCGGAACTGTATCTGTCCCACGAGGTGCTGGGTCCGCGTCTGAAGAAGGCGGCCCGGCTGACCGTCGGAATCGAGGGTCGAACGGTAGACGAGATCTTCGGTTACCCCGACAATCTGAAACTGCATTCGTCCATGACGCTTTTCGCCGAAGCTACCAAGGGCCAGTCCGTTTTCGGTGAAGTGTTGCAGAAGTATTTCGGCGGCGAATTCGATGGCGCGACACTCGACTTGCTCGACGAGCGGTACCGCTAGCATCGCACCCATGACGACTCCACTCGCCGGATCCATTGCCTTCGTCCACGCCAGCTGGCACCTGGACATCGTCGACCGAGCGCGAGTGGGATTCGCGGCCGAACTCGAGCGGCTGGGCCAGGGCGATACTCGTGTCGACGTCTTCGAGGTGCCGGGGGCATTCGAGATCCCGCTGCACGCCCAGCGGTTGGCCAAGACCGGGAAGTACTCGGCGATCGTCGCCGCCGCGCTGGTCGTCGACGGAGGAATCTATCGACACGACTTCGTAGAAACGGCGGTCATCGACGGCCTCATGCGGGTGCAACTGGACACCGATGTGCCGGTGTTCTCGGTGGTGCTCACTCCCCATCACTTCCATGAGCACGCCGACCACGCAGCGTTCTTCACCGCCCACCTCGAAACCAAGGGTGCCGAAGCTGCGCGGGCCGTTGTCAAAACCCTGGCGTCGCTGGGAACCATCGGCTGACGCTGGGGCCGATTTCGGGCCGGGGCCTATTGCCTCCCTGCGCCTGAGTTGCACGAAGTACTCGCGGAACTCGAACCGCGCGAACGGATCTTCTATCTTTGCGAGTACGGCACCACGCGCAACGACGCCTAGCGCCTCGCCGATCGAAGTTTTGGGATATCGACGCTCCGGGTCGGCTCTGCAGTCGCGAGCACGTCTGATCGGTCCTCGAGGACCGGTACTTGTACGACCCGGGCGGTCGGCCCGGCGGTGATGATCGGGGAGTTTCAGCCACGGGAACTGCCCCAGCCACCTACCTGCTGACGTACACACTGCTGCTCGACTGCGTGCATACCCGTAGAGGGACGTTGTGGCAGCGACGGGACGGTAACTGGACAATTCTCCAACAGCGAGGAGCCGTGATCGCAGCCCACAAATCGTGATGTGTGGGGGATGAGTCGACCTCTATCATGGGCTACCGACAGACTTTGAGTTCCCAATACTTTTGTAGGGCAATAGTTTTCGGTTGCACTATGGTTGCCAGTCGAACGCGCGTTCGATACACTTGCTCGCATGACCACGGAGATTTGGCAACTGAGCGAGAGTGAACTCCTCGCCGATGCCGCCGCGGTCTCCCACCAGATCCAACTACTGGAAGCGCGGCGTATCGCCCTCGTCGCCGAGATCGATACTCGCGTGAGCCGGGAGAAGCTCGGTTTCCCAGGGCCCGCCGGCTGGCTGACCTCCACAACCCTGCTCTCACCGTCCAAGGCCACCAAGATCGTCGCCCTCGCCCGCGGCATGGCTGCGTT